>NZ_JBFUAY010000265.1:0-5367 GCF_056406015.1 Rhizobium sp. P1_E1
GGGAGGGACGCATGCCCGCAATCGCATTTTCAAACAACGACATCGCACTTGTGGCCTGGACGTACGACCGGAAACTTGAGGGGTGTCTCGGATTTGCGGTCTTTCAGATCGACGGCGATGGCATTGAGCGAGCCCTTCCGGCGGTTGCTCGGTTCGAGGGACAGGACAAGGACGAACCCCTCACGACCGAGGACGCTCCCATCCAGAAGTTCTGGTGGAAGGACCTCTTCGCGAAACGCGGAGGCACGTATCAATATCGCATCGTACCCATGGGTGGGACTGCAGGAAAGAAGCTGATACCGCTCGCCGGGATTCCTCCGCTGCTGAGCAACAGGATCGCTTTGACAGAGGAGCGGGGGCCATCCTTTAAAGCCTATTTCAACCGGGGCATCGTCGCCACACAGGCCCTGAGCGAAGCGCTGAACCATAAGCCGAGCGCCGCCGCCCTCAGACCTCACATCGTGAATCCGAAGGATCCGATCCGGGAGGGCCTGATGGGTCAGCTCTTCGACGGCGTAACATTACTGCTTGATCGCGCGGACCGGGACGGTGGGGAGATACATGCGGCCCTCTATGAGCTCGATGACCCCGACGGACTGGAGCGCCGACTGCAAGCGGCCGACCGGGGGGATCGAAAGAGCAGAACTGTCATTCTGGGCAACGCCCGAGTCGCGAAAAAAGAAAGGCATCCGGAGATCGAGGATGGAGACGCTGAGAACAGACAGAACCTGAAGAATGCTGGCGTCAATGTCATTGACCGCATACTCGCAAGCGGCAGCATTCCTCACAACAAATCCCTGATCCTGAGCCTGAACGGCAAGGCGACGGCGGTCATGACGGGTTCGACCAACTGGACAAGCAGTGGTCTTTGTACGCAGACGAACAACGCGCTCGTCATCGAGTCTCCTGCGGTCGCACAGCGTTACATGGACTATTGGAATAAGCTGAAGAGCGACGTCGATGAGGCGGGCGGCAACCAAGACGAACTTCAGGCGGAGGCCCTCAGAAAATTCGTCCGGGAGAAAAACGAAAAGTCCATCTCGGTCCCAATCAAGCTCGATGACGATGTCAGCATCCAAGTCCTGTTTGCGCCCAGCACCGTCGATCTCCTGAAAAGCCCGCCGAAGGAGCATCCCACGGACATGGAATATGTCTTCAAGCTGATCGAGGGCGCAAAGCACGCGGTGCTCTTCCTAGCATTCGATCCGGGAAACAATTCAATCCTTGATGCAGCGGGAAGGGTGCTCGCGAAAAATCCCAATCTCTTCGTTCGCGGCGCCCTAACGAGCACGCAGCGCGCGTCGAACTTTGCGGAGGCGCTCGAGAAGCAGAAGAAGCAAGAGCCCGACGAGGAGGGGATGCATGTCTCCGTGATCGGCGAGCCAGGCAAGCCGAAGAAGAAAGATGACGCGGAGAAGCCGGAACCGGACTACAGGTCGATCCCGGCGGGCGCCATCAGCAAGGACGACGTCTTCGGAGCCTGGGAGGCCGAGATGTACGTCTACGGTCATGCGATCATCCACAATAAGATCGTCGTCATCGATCCTTTCAGCAAGGATTGCACTGTTATCACCGGGTCGCACAATCTCGGCTACCGCGCCTCCCACAACAACGACGAGAACTTCGTCATCGTCCGCGGGAACAAGGATCTCGCTCAGGCCTACGCGTGCCATGTTCTCGATCTCTATGACCACTATGCCTGGCGTTACTGGCTGCGAAAGAACCCCGAGATTTTCGGAAAGCCGCTCGTACTCGACGCCYCGTGGCAGAAGCGATACATCGATGGTGAGGAGGAGAAATCGCCCGAGCTTAGGTTCTGGCTGTCAGCGATGAACGCGTAGCAGGGTCGGCCCAACACTCGAACATATCTGCGTCGTGATACCTTGGCCTGCCATTGTTATTGGGAGGCTAAAATGGACAAAAGAGTGGGAACCTACGCGCGGTATTCGATAGATCAGCAAAACCCTGCATCCATAGAAACCCAGCTTGATTTGGGGGCTTCGTATATCGCATCGCGTGGTTGGAAACTGTGCGGGACATTTGTCGATGCTGGTGTAAGCGGCTAGTTTTGAAACACGGCCCGGCCCTCAGTCCACAGGAGAGTGGCCGATCATAAAGCAAAGTTGCAAGTTTAGGTTGAAATTAACACCTCGGAGCTCTACTTTTCGACCGTCTGGGACCAATGAGCCGGTCAAGGCGTAACCTCCACCGGCCGCTGCCATGCCGCAGCCATCAGGCTTGGATTATTCCTTCGGCGGCCCGCTCCGCCGCTCCAGCGCCGTCTTGCGGATGGTCTCCGCGATCTCCGGACTGCTGCTCGACAACATCTGGAAATCCACGGCGTAGAGCGACAGCAGCGATACCTCGGTTGCTGCGGTGACCGTCGCTGAGCGCGGTTCGCCGCTGATCAGCGCCATCTCGCCAAAGAAGTTTCCGGCACCGAGTTCCACTGGATGGTCGGGTGTCGCCACGGTGACCCGCCCCTCGACAAGGAAGAACATCTGATCGCCAATATCGCCCTTGCGGCAGATCACGGCACCTGCGGGGACAATGCGCGGTCGCAACGCCCGAACGATCTCGATCAGTGCAGCGGAACCAAGCTTCTGGAACAGGGGTACGGCAGCGACCAATTGCCAATTGCGAACGAAGTCTTGGCGGCGAACCTCTTCGTAGAAGCCGGTGGCGAGGATGCCGGCCCAAAGTGCAAAAATACCGATCCCGCTCATCATCACCAATCCGGCCAGAACGCGACCTGCGAGGGTCTGCGGGATCTCGTCACCGTAGCCGGTCGTCGACAGCGTCACGACCGCCCACCACATCGCCTGCGGAATGCTGCCGAACCTATCGGGCTGGACGTCTCGCTCGATGATATAACCGGCCAACGCAGCACCAAAAAGAACGATGCCGAACACCGATGTCACGCCAAGMAGATTGCGCGATTCATTCGCGACCACCTTTGCTAGCAGCCTGAAAAAGCTCGAGTCGCGCAACGGCTTGAGAAGCCAAATGGCGCAATAGAGGTTTCGATCACGGGACCCAACGAACAAGAATGCAGCAGCAGGAACCAGAACCGCGAGCAAATCGATCACGAGGGCCGGCATCCCGCCCGACAAGCTGTGGCGCCGTGAAAGCAATGTGCCGCTCAATTGGAGGACATAGGCCAGCCAAATTGCCGCAAGTAGCAGCTCAAAGACAAGCCTCTCCTGTCCAGTAAGGCCCTGCGTCGTCAGTGCGGCAACGACCAGGAGACCGACTGTAGCGAACAGCGCGTTGAGCGGCGTCGAAATCTTTGAGAACGGCACTGCCGACATTACATACTCCCAACCACCCGGCATTCTCGACAATAGATACCTACGGGCCACACGCAAGGGAACGGGGGACTGATGCAGGTGCCGCCCGAGGATCCCGGGACTCACGAGGCCAAGGGCGCCAGCCCTAGTCCGATCTCGAGCAAGACTATCCGTCGGGCTTCAACGCGTAGGCATGCCCGGGGCCCGACGCAACAAGGAGAAGAAGATCCGACCTCCGTCGAAACGGACAATCATTGGCGTGCGGCGGTTGTCTCGGCACAGACTCGGCCCACGCCTTGTCCATGCGTTATTGCCGAGCTTGTAAAAAGTCTCCTCCGCTTATTTTCACACGCCGTGATAAGTCTCCGCCAGGGACGCTGTTTCCTCGGTCAAGCAGTGCGGCCGCTGCCTTTTACACCCGCTCCTGGCGACGGCGCGGCTCACACGGTCCCATATACAACATCGCGGGTGTTTTCATTCCTCGAACATCTTGCCACTACGGGCTTCCAAGCGGTAACGGTGGCCCGGATAGACGAGGCGGGCGGTCGAGACCACCTGCTTTGCCGACCATGTGCGCCGGCGGATCGTCAGGCACGGTTCGGTCTTCATGATGGTCAGCAGCTTGCATTCCCAGGCCTGCGGCATCGCCGCCTCGACAACGTGTTCGGAGCCGCTGAGCGGGGCCGCAGCCGTCAGATAGGCGTTCGGCGTCAGCGTCGAAAAATCCTGGTCGAGATATTCAGGCGCGGCCTCCGGATGGACGAAGCGGTCCTCGATCTGCACGGGAACACCGTTTTCGCTGTGGACGATCAGCGAGTGGAAAACCGCAGCGCCAATCGGCAGTTCCAGCGCGTCGGCAACCTCGGGAGAGGCGGTTTCCTGGGCGAGAACAACGACGGAGGCCTCGTGGACATGACCGCGTTCGGCGATTTCCTCGGCGATGTTGCGGACCTCGAACAGTGCCGAATAACCCTTGCGCTCGGCAACGAAGGAGCCGACGCCCTGGATACGGACGAGTTCGCCTTCGTTGGCAAGTTCGCGCAGCGCCCGATTGGCGGTCATCTTGCTGACGCCGAGCTCGACGACCAGCTCGTTTTCCGAGGGCACGCGATATTTCGGCGGCCATTCGCCGCTCTGGATGCGGTCGAGGATCACCTGCTTGACGCCGGCATAGAGCGGGGTGCTATCATTCTGCGCCAGTTCGCGCTTCATCTCGCCGGGACGCTTCATTGCCTATTCCTTTTGCACGAATGGAATTCGCCACATAATTCGACTTTCCTCTTGCATATCACAAAATATCTCATATGGTACCATATACAACCTCCCAATCAGTCCTTGAAACAGAAATAGGACAGGAAAGGGCAAGCCGGCGAAGATCGGCCGTGGTGCCGCAAGGTCTGTTTCAACTCCAGAGGAGAATTCACACATGAAATTCAGCGCAATCCTGCTTTGTGGCGTGGCGGCTTTTTCCGCCTTCGCCGCACCTGCCTTTTCCAAAGACTGGACGAAGGCGACCATTACCCTCGAAGGCGCCTATGCGCCCTGGAACCTCACCAATGCCGACGGCACGCTCGGCGGCTTCGAACCGGAACTCGCCAAGGTGCTGTGCGAACGCGCCAAGATCGAATGCACGCTGGTCGCCTCCGACTGGGACGGCATGATCCCGGCGCTCAACGCCGGCAAGTTCGACGTCATCATGGATGCACTGTCGATCACCGATGAGCGCAAGCAGGTCATCGACTTTACGGTTCCCTATGCCGCCACGCCTGCCGCCTTTGCTACCGCCAAGGACAGCCCGCTGGCAAAGGCCGCCGGCACCGGCACCACGATCAAGATGACGCCCGGCCAGACCGGCGTGAAAGAGATCGACGCCCTGAAGGCCGCCTTCAAGGGCAAGACGATCGGCATCCAGGCGGCGACCGTCTACGCCAAGTTCGTCTATGACAATTTCGGCGATATTGCCGAGATCCGCGAATACAAGACCGGTGCCGACCGCGACCTCGACCTGCAGAACGGCCGCATCGACCTCGGCTTCGACGATGCCGTCTATTTCAACAATGCTTTTGCGTCCGCCAAC
>NZ_JBFUAY010000266.1:0-5351 GCF_056406015.1 Rhizobium sp. P1_E1
GCGCGACGCTGTAATGCTTTGAATTGCGGTCCAAGGCGATGTGAAAGCTCGGTTGTCTTGAAAGTCCTCAGCCGGCCAGCGACTGAGGCGGCTGGTTCACGCTGTAACGCGCTTCCCGAAGGCTCTTTTTGAGGAAGATGGTGTTCTCGTCAGGATCGGCCGAGGGATCCTGGAAAGCGATATGATTGATCTCGATGCCGGCGTGATCTTCGGCAAGGGTGAGCTGCGCGTAGACGGTGACGCCGCGCGGTTTGATTTCCAGGTCGAGAACGACTTCGGGCTTGCCACCCCACTCCAGCGTATAATTGCCGCCCAGGCCGAAATTCACCGTGCCCGGATGAAAGAAAAGCTCCGCCGCCGAAGCGACGAGATCGGAAAGATTGCCGTAATACTCGAAGCGCAGCAGTGAAATAAGGTCAGAAGCATCCAGAAGGCGCAGTTCAGTGGCGACCGGGCTGATCGCGTCTGCGAGGATCTTTTCACGCTGGGTAGAGTGGGGGCATTTTTTCATTCGGCTTATCTGACCCGTTTGTTCTTGGCGTCTGCGGCGTAGACCCGGTGGATGAGCTCCGCAACCGCCTTATAGAAGACTGACGGGATGACACTATCGATCGAGACTTGCGCAAACATGGAGCGCGCAAGCGGCGGATCCTCGAACACCGGTATGCCGTTCTGCTCGGCAATCTCTCTGATTTTGAGCGCAATAAGGTCCTGACCCTTGGCCAGCACCACCGGCGCATCGTTCTCTTCACGCGCGTAACGCAGCGCCACCGCATAGTGCGTCGGGTTTGCAATCACCAACGTCGCGCGGTGCACGTTGGCGATCATGCGCCGGCGCGCGCGGTCGCGCATCAGCGAGCGCTGCCGGCTCTTGACGAAGGGGTCGCCCTGCGCCTGCTTGTTTTCTTCCTTCACCTCGTGCCGCGTCATCTTCAGCTCGGTGAACCAGTGATGGCGCGTCCAGAAAAGATCGGCGATTGCCACGATCGCGGTGGCGATCAGCATGACGATGATGATCTTGCGCATCGCTGCCATCATTCGCACGAGAATCGTCTGCGGATCGGAGAACATCGCGTCGATCGAGCCGAAATATTCGCTCCTGAGCACGAAGAACAGGATCACCCCGACGACGACGACCTTGAACAGCGACTTTCCGAATTCGACCAGGCCGGGCACGCTGAAGAGCCGTGACCAGCCTTTGATCGGCGAGATACGCGAGGCCTGCGGGCGGATGCGTTCAAGCACCAGTGTCGGCAGATTCTGGAAGACGGAGGAGGCGATGCCGAACACCATGAACAGGATGAAGGCGGGCGCCACCAGCGCCGCACTTGCCCAGCCGAGCCGCCCGAACAGCGCCAGCACATCCGGCCCCGTCTCGATCTTCCATTGATCGGGCTGTTCGAAGATGTCGCGCAGCGTTTCACTCATGCGTCCGACGCTGTCGGGAAGGAAGAATACGAGGTAAATGAAGGTCGCGAGGATCGTCGCAAAGATCGAAAGTTCGCGCGAAGACGGCAAGTTGCCCTTTTCCGCGGCATCGCTTTGCTTTTTCGCGGTTGGGGCTTCTGTTTTGCTGTCCTTGTCATCGTCTGCCAAGTCGCGGCCCTCCGTCAAAGAAATAGGCCGCAGCTAATGCATCCCGCCCAAAAAGGTGCAGCGGTTTTGCGATAACGACAGGCATCAGAACAAAGATCTAAAGCGCGTCGCAGGAACCGAGTTCTATGCGACGCGCTTTAGAGCGCGGTCTATGGCTGGAAGGGTAGTCGCCTGTGGCACGGCGATCAACAGCCGCCTTTCGGCATGCCGGATTTGTCAACAGTCTCGACGTGCCGATGCATGTCGCCTGGAAGTGTGCAGCGGTTTCGGGATAACGACGTGCATAAAACAAGGAACTAAAACGAGTCGCATGAATCAGTTCACTGCGACGCGTTTTAGGCGGCCGCCGAAGCGTCGCCTTCCTTTTCCTTGAGCTCGATCTGGCCGGAATTGGCCAGGCGAATCGCCTCCTGCGCCACGGCGCGGCGGGCAATCGCGATCTCGCGCGGATTGACGCCGCCCATGCCGCTCTGCAGATCCGATTCGATCATGCGGCGCTGACGTGGGCTGATGGCGGAGAGAACCGATTCGCGAATCTCGGGGGGCGACCCGCGCAGCGCGACGGTGAGCACATCCGTCGAGATGTCGTTGAGCAGCATGACGCGGCTGCGCTGCGGCATGTACATGAGGTCTTCGAACAGGAAGATCTTCGGGCGAACCTTGTTGACCGACTCGCGGCTGATCGATTCGAGCGAGCTGAGCAGCGTGTCGACCTGCGGCTTGTCGAGCTCGTTCATGAGATCGGCGACCTTCGTCGAGCCGGCGGCATTGCGCTCTGCCTCGACCTCGGCAAGCAGCGTCATGACCTGGTTTTCGATGATCTGCGCAGCCTTGGGGCTGACCGCCTTCATGTTGACCGTTCTGTTCATGATGTCGGCCCGGCGGTTGTCGGGAAGCTGCAGCAGCACCTTGGCGCCGAAGGAGGAGGGCATCATCGAAAGAATATAGGCGACGGTCTGCGGATGTTCGCGCAGCAGGAACTGTGCGACGAATGTCGGCTCCGCCTCGCTGAGGCGATCCCAGATCGAGGTTTCGTAGGCCTGGAATGCGGTGCGGCGGCCGAGCAGGCTGTCGACTTCGTCGGGCGTCAGGCCCTCTTCCAGAATGGCCTCGATCGCCTTGGCGTTGTCCATCAGCCCGGCACCCTCGGTGAAGAGGTCTTCGAACTCGGAGACGAGCAACAGCAGCTCGTCCGGCGGAATGGCGCGCAGCGACTGGGCGGATGAGATAATGGTCTGCAGTTCGGCCTGGGTGAAATACTTCAACAGCCGGCCGGCGACTCCCTTTCCCATAGCGAGAAGAACAGCCGCCGCCTTTTCAGCCTGGGTCAACGGTTTCCCGGCTAGCGCGCCGCCGAAATCGTCAAAGTCCATCATGGTCTAACCTCTCCGTCCCACACAGGGATCAGGCTTTTTTCGTACTCAAAACTTCTATCAGTTTCACACCGAATCGCGTGTCGTCGTTATCAAGCACCGTAATTTCGCCGCGGGCAATCCTGCGGCCATTCACCATGATCTCGACCGGTTCGCCGATCTTCTTGTCGAGGGCGATCGTCGCCCCTTCATTGAGGTTCATCAGGCCGGAGACCTGCATGCGGCTGGTGCCGAGCATGATCTGGACGTCGATCGGGATGTCCATGATCAGGTCGAAGTTGGAATTCAAAGCGCTGCCGAGCGGGGCCGGCGACGCCTCGAAGGAACTGCTGCCGAAATCCATGCCGGCAGCCGGGCTGGCATCGCCGCCGCCGAAGTCGCCGCCGAAATCGTCGCTGCCAAAGGGGGTTTCCGAAGTCTCGCCGCCAAAGGCCGCCAGGTCCGTTCCTGCTGCGAAGGGGTCGCTCTGCAGGTCGTCGCCAAACTGCGACAGGTCGCCGTCGGCATCCTGCTTCAGCACGCCGCGCAGATCGTCGATCGCCTGATCGAGATCCGCTTCGCTGCCCGGAAGATCCAGGGAGAGGTCGCTGTTCTGCTGTGTTTTCTTCGTAGCCATGAAATCACTATTCCAGTTGAAACTTGCCTCAAACTGCCTTTGCAGCCCAAAAGCCAGAGAACCGATTAATTCATTAAATGACGGATGAGTTCATCATCCGAGTTCATCGTATCCTTGACGCGGACCATGTAGTTTTCGCCTGAACGCCCGAACTCGCACACATACAATTCCTTGCTGTTGGCGCTGACCTCGACACGCACGTCGCCGTGGTCGCGGAACGGAATGACGTCGCCGACCATCAGCTTCGATATCGTGCGCAGCGTCAGGTCCTGCAGCCTGATCTTGGCCTCGAGCGTGACATGTGAGCGGCGGACCTGGTCGCCGAGCTGTTCGGTCCATTCCGCTGAGTTGCTGCTGGCCTGGCGTTTCGGCTTCGGCGGCGTCACCTTGGTCTTGAGCAGTGCCGTCTGCGGAACGATCAACGAAAATTCCGAAACGATGCCGGCAAGCGCGATCGACATGTTGATGGCGGCCGCGAATTCATCCGGACGATCCTCCTGCGGCCGGGCGCGCATGTCATGGGCGTGCGGAGCCGAAAGGCTCGGTTCGAAACCACCCGGCGCGTTGACCGCCGAGCGCAGCACCTTGGCGATCTTGTCGAAGACCATGACCGCCAGATCGAGCTCGATGATCGAAAGCATCCGGTCGGCCGGTTCCTCGATCGTATCGGCGGTGGCGCCGAGCAGATGCTCCATCAGCGTGATGACGAAGCCGTTGCCGCAGGCAAGCGTAATGTTCTGCGACCAGTTGCGCAGCGTCGCGTCGACGAGTGTGACGTTCGCGCTCAGGTCTTCGATGAGGTGGTTCTTGTAGCCGATCTCGCAGCCGAGATAGTTGACCGTCACGTCGAGGCCGGTCTCGCTTTTGATGACGTCGGGAAAGAATTCACTGTAGATTTCCCCGAAGGAACTGCAGATCTTGGCGACCCTGCCTCTGTCGCCAAGCCCGCCTGTCAGCTTGGCGAGGAGGGCAGGATCCATTGTCGGTTTGTCGTGCGAAGCATTGCTCATAGTCATTTAAGCCGCCTTGTTTTCGCCACCTGGGTTCATCATTTCCTGCTCGACCGCATCGATGGACGGACGCTCGTAAGCCGAGATCGTCTTGCGGCCGTATTCGAGAGCGACCTGCGGCACCGAGCCGTTCATATAGGCAAGCAGTGTCTGCTTGACGATGACGTAGAGGCGGTGCTGCTTGTTGCGCACGACCTTGATCTGAGAGACCAGCGGCGAGCAGACGCAGTAGGACAAGAGAATGCCGAGGAAGGTGCCGACGAGCGCCGAGCCGATCAGGTGGCCGAGCACTTCAGGCGAATCGTTGATGTGGGCCATCGCCTTGATGACGCCGAGAACGGCCGCGACGATACCGATCGCCGGGAAGGAATCGCTCATGATCTGGATCGAGTGGTAGGGCTTCATCTTGTCGTGCATGATGGTGTTGAGCTCTTCGTCCATCAGCGCCTCGATCTCGTGGCTGCGGGCGTTGCCGATGATGATCAGGCGTACGTAGTCGCAGATGAACGCCGTCAGCTCCTTGTTCTTCAGAACCGTCGGAGCCGCCTGGAAGATCGTCGATTCGGCCGGATTGTCGATATGGGCTTCGATTTCGTTTCGCGACTTGGTGCGCAGGTCGCGCATCAGCGAATAGAGCACGCCGAGCGTATCGAGATAATTGCGTTCCTTCGGCACGGCGTGCCTGAAGGCTTCGCTGAGCGCCTTGCCGGAGTCCTTCACCACCTTCATCGGGTTCGCCATGATGAAGCTGCCGAG
>NZ_JBFUAY010000267.1:0-5351 GCF_056406015.1 Rhizobium sp. P1_E1
GCAGAAGGCACAGCCAAATTCCGCACATGCCTTCGGCATCCATGCGCGATCCGTACGTCTCCATGTCGGCCTCGAAGGAACCGAGGCTCTGTGGAGAGACATCGAGGAGGCGCTCGCCGCCGCCTCACAATCCTGAAACCCGAGAGAAACCTAATAAGGGGGAACTGAGCCATGAAAAAACTAATAATCTCGACGCTCTTTGCTTCGATGATGGCGGGCACGGCCTTTGCCGATACCACGCTCAAGCTTGTCGAAGTCATCACCAGCCCGGAGCGCACCGAAACGCTGAAATCGATCGTCGGCAAGTTCGAAGCCGCCAATCCCGGCACCAAGGTCGACATCATCTCGCTGCCCTGGAACGAAGCTTTCCAGAAATTCGCGACCATGGTGTCCGCCGGCGACGTGCCCGATGTGATGGAAATGCCCGATACCTGGCTGTCTCTCTATGCCAATAACGGCATGCTCGAGAGCTTAGAGCCCTATCTTGAAAAGTGGGAACACACCAAGGAGCTGACGCCGCGCGCGCTCGAACTCGGCCGCGACGTCAAGAATACCGCCTATATGCTGCCCTACGGCTTCTATCTCAGGGCGATGTTCTACAACAAGAAGCTGCTTTCGGAAGCCGGCGTCGCCGCACCGCCGAAGACGATGGAAGAATTCACCGCCGCTTCGGAAAAGGTTTCCAAACTGCCCGGCAAATACGGCTACTGCATGCGCGGCGGACCGGGCGGCCTCAACGGCTGGATGATCTTTGCCGCCTCGATGGCCGGCTCGAACAAGTACTTCAGCGACGACGGCACCTCGACGATGAACAGCCCCGGCTGGGCCAAGGGCATCGAATGGATGGTCGATCTCTACAAGAAGGGCTATGCGCCGAAGGACAGCGTCAACTGGGGCTTCAACGAAGTCGTCGCCGGCTTCTATTCCGGCACCTGCGCTTTCCTCGACCAGGATCCGGATGCGCTGATCGCCATCGCCGAACGCATGAACAAGGACGATTTCGGCGTCATGCCGCTGCCGAAGGGTCCCGACGGCAAGTCCTTCCCGACGATCGGCTATGGTGGCTGGTCGATGTTCACGACCAGCGGCAACAAGGATCTCTCCTGGAAGCTGATCGCCACCCTCGAAGGGCCGGAAGGCAATATCGAGTGGAACAAGCGCATCGGCGCTCTGCCGGCCTATACGGCGGCCGAGAAGGATCCCTTCTATGCCGGTGACCAGTTCAAGGGCTGGTTCGAGGAACTGGCGGACCCGAACACGGTACCAACAGTCATGCCGACCTATCTCGAGGAATTCGCCTTCTTCAAGGATTCGCTGGCGATCAAGACCTCGCAGCAGGCATTGCTCGGCGATATCTCGGCAAAGGATCTGGCCGACCAGTGGGCGGAATATCTCACCAAGGCGCAGCAAAAGTTCCTCGCCAAGAAATAAGCAACGGACTGACGGCGGCGGCCTTTCGAGACGGGGCCGCCGTCGCTTCTTTGATGACACAGACGGCGCATGAACGCCGCCAATGGGAACTGCTGGCTGATGACCATTTCCGCCGATACGCTCGACATGCGCCGCGACCGCAGGCCATGGCTGCGTCGCGTTGCCGATGCTTCGGAGCCCTATCTCTACAGCGCGCCGTCGCTGATCCTGATCATCGCGGTGATGCTGGTGCCGCTGACGGTCGGCATTTCCTACGCCTTCCGCGATATCCAGCTGCTCAATCCGTTTTCCGGCGGCTTCATCGGGCTCGATCATTTCCGCGAGCTTGCCGGCGATGCCGCCTTCTACGGCGCGCTGCGGAACACGCTCTGGTGGACCGGCGCCTCCGTCGTCCTGCAATTCGTCTTCGGGCTGATCCTGGCGCTGCTGCTCGACAAACCCTTTAAGGGCCGGGCAATCGCGCAGGCGCTGGTCTTCCTGCCCTGGGCCGTGCCGTCCTTTCTCGCCGGACTCAACTGGGCCTGGCTGTTCAACCCGGTCATCGGGCCGATCCCGCACTGGCTCTTCGCCCTCGGGCTGATGCATGAGCCGGGCAATATCCTTTCTGATCCCAACTATGCGATGTGGGGACCGATTGTCGCCAATGTCTGGTGGGGCATTCCGTTCTTCGCCATTACGCTGCTTGCCGCCTTGCAGGCGATCCCGCGCGATCTTTATGAGGCGGCATCGATAGACGGCGCCGGCTGGTTCCAGCGCTTCCGCTCGATCACCCTGCCGTTTCTGGCGCCAACGATTGCCATCACCGTGCTGCTGCGCACCGTGTGGATTTCCAATTTCGCCGATCTCATCGTCGTCATGACCAATGGCGGGCCGGCGGACCGGACGCAGATCGTCGCCAGCTATATCTTCACGACAGCCTTCAGGCGGCTCGACTTCGGCTATGCTTCGGCGATCGCGCTGGTGCTGCTCGTGCTGCTGCTTGCCTATTCGATGCTGATCATCCTGCTCCGGCAGACGCTGCTGAACAAGGATTGAGGCCATGAGACGATCCGTCATTCCTACCATCGCACACCGTGTGGCGATCCTCTGCTACATCGCCTTCGCACTGTTTCCGCTGTTCTGGCTGCTCAAGGTCTCGGTGACGCCGAACGACCTGCTCTATAGCGAAGGCGTGCGGATGTGGCCGTCGCGCACGACATGGGATCACTATGCCTTCGTGCTGCGCCACAGCGCCTTTCCGACCTTCTTCAAGAACAGCCTGATCGTCTCGGCGTCGACGGCCGTCACTGTGACGATCTGCGCCTCGCTGTCCGGCTACGCGCTGTCGCGGTTCAATTTCCGGGCAAAATACTGGATCGTCGCTCTGATGCTGCTGACCCAGATGTTTCCGCTGGTCATGCTGGTCGCGCCGATCTTCAAGATCCTGTCGCCTTTGCATCTGACCAACAGCCTGACCGGGCTCGTCATCGTCTACACCGCCTTCAATGTGCCTTTCGCCACATTCCTGATGCAGTCCTTCTTCGACGGCATCCCGAGGGATCTCGAAGAGGCGGCGAAGATCGACGGGGCGACGCAGTTCACGGCGTTTCGCCAGATCATCCTGCCGCTGACGCTGCCGGGGATCGCCGCCACCCTCGGCTTCGTCTTCACCGCCGCCTGGAGCGAGCTGCTCTTCGCGCTGATGCTGATCAACGGCAATGACGCGGCGACCTTCCCCGTCGGCCTTCTCACCTTCGTTTCGAAATTCTCGGTGGATTTCGGACAGATGATGGCGGCGGGCGTCATGGCGCTCATTCCGGCCGGCCTCTTCTTCCTCCTCATCCAGCGCTACCTCGTCCAGGGCCTGACGGCCGGCGCGGTCAAGGGTTAAACAAATGGCATCGATCGATATCCAGAATATCCGCAAAGCCTATGGTCATGTGCAGGTGCTGCACGGCGTCGACCTCGAAATCCATGATGGCGAATTCGTTGTGCTCGTTGGCCCGTCCGGCTGCGGCAAGTCCACACTGCTGCGCATGATCGCCGGGCTGGAGGAGGTCACATCAGGTGAGATCCGCATCGCCGGGGTCAGGGTCAATGAGCTGCATCCCAAGGACCGCGACATCGCCATGGTGTTCCAGTCCTACGCGCTTTACCCGCATATGAACGTCGCCGGCAATATGAGCTACAGCCTCAGGCTCCGGAAGGTGGCAAAGGAGAAGATTGCAAGCGCGGTCGCCGCGGCCGCCGCCAAGCTCGGCCTCGATCCACTGCTCGAACGAAGGCCGAAGGCGCTTTCCGGCGGCCAGCGCCAGCGCGTCGCCATGGGCCGCGCCATCGTCCGCCAGCCGAAGGCCTTCCTGTTCGACGAACCGCTGTCGAACCTCGATGCGCGCCTGCGCGAACAGATGCGCGCCGAAATCAAGAAACTGCATGGCGACCTGAAGGCGACCTCGATCTACGTGACCCACGACCAGATCGAGGCAATGACGCTGGCGGACCGGATCGTTGCCATGCATGGCGGCGTGGTCCAGCAGGTCGGCAGTCCCCTGGAACTCTACGACCGCCCCGCCAATCTCTTCGTTGCCGGCTTCATCGGCTCGCCGGGGATGAATTTCCTCGAGGCCAGCTATGATGCCGGCGGCGTGAGGCTGAAGGACGGCACGATCGTGCCGCTTGCAAAGCCTCTGCCGCTTGTCGACGGCGCAAAGGTGACGCTCGGCATCCGGCCGGAGCATGTGTTGATGAGCGACGGCGGGGCCGGGCTTGCCGCGGACGTGGAACTCGTCGAACCAACAGGCTTCGGCATCATCCTGCACCTTGCCCTGCATGGTCTGCCGTTCAAGATCTTCACGCTGACCCGCGACGCACTGAAGGCAGGTCCGAAGGTCAATGTCGCCTTCCCGGCCCAATATCTGCATGTGTTCGACGGCGAGGGAAAACGCGTCGATTGAACAGCAGAGCCGGTGGCCCGTTGCTGTCGGTTTTGGCAKACTCTCTTCGGCGGGGGCGGGGAGGCATAACATGCTCGTTGCGCAGATATCCGATATCCATGCCGGGCCGGACCTTTCGTCGCTCCAGACGCTGGAGCTGGCGATAGGCTGGCTGAAGACGTTCCGCCCGGATGCGCTTGTTCTCACCGGAGATCTGGTGGACGACGGATGGCGGCAAGGCTATCGCCTGGTCGCCGAAAGCCTGCGGTCGCTGGACTGCCCTGTCCACCTGTTGCCGGGCAACGGTGACGATGTGCAATTGATGCGCTCCGAACTTGCCGCCGTCGGCACATGGATCAATGCGACGGGACCGATGCATTTCCGGACAGCCGTCGATGGGCTGACCCTCCTCGGTGTCGATGTGACCGTCGCCGGTCAGAGCTACGGTGACGTCCTGCCGCATCTGCCGTGGCTGATGAGCGCGCTTGCCGACCTGACGACGCCCGCCCTTCTGTTCATGCATCAGCCGCCATTCAGGATCGGCATCGAGGCGCTGGACCAGGTCGGATGCCGGAACGACAGTGCGCTTCTCAGTACCCTGGAGACAATGCATAGGCTGCCGTTGGCGATTCTCTGCGGCCATGTCCACCGACCTGCATTTGGTCGGCTGGGAATGATCCCTGTCCAGACCTGCGGCTCCCTCTGCCCACCCAATCCGCTTCTTTTGGAAGGACGGGCCGATCTTCCGGTGATCGACGCTCCGTCCTTCCTCGTGCACCAAGTTAGCGACGGCGGCCTGGTTTCCCATGTGGTATCGATTCCGGCATCCGATGGCGGCGCATAAAATGGATTGAATGGGAAACCCTCCCGAACTGCGAGCGGAAAAATCTTTTGTCGCATCGCCCATGAGGGCTATATCCTCTGCGTGATCTTGCTGCTGGAATGGATGCTATGACCGACACTGTTCTCGACCGCTTTCTCCGTTATGTCGTTATCGATACGCAATGC
>NZ_JBFUAY010000268.1:0-5338 GCF_056406015.1 Rhizobium sp. P1_E1
GCACATAACCGTCCGTCTCGCCGAAGCCGCCGAGAGGGCCGGTGCGCGGACTGATGAAGCCGACCTTCAGCGTATCGCCGCTCTGAGCGAAGGCCGTGCGGCGGGAAAGCGCCAGCGCTGCACCGCCCGCCACGGTCGATGCGATGAAAGAGCGGCGGCTCAGCGATGCCGCGTTGAATTTTCCGCTGCGGAAAATGCCGTTCATGAATTCATTCCTCCCTCTTGATGCGGGCCTCCCAGCCCGTTCCCAGTGTTCATCCCGACCGATCTCAATTCAGATCTGGTAGTGCCGTTTTCCCGAGGCCATGGTGATCCATCTGAGCTCGGTGAATTCATCGATCGCGGCCTTGCCGCCGAAGCGGCCGTAGCCGCTTGATTTGACGCCGCCGAAGGGCATTTGCGGCTCGTCGGAAACTGTGGCTTCGTTGATGTGGCAGATGCCGGATTCGAGCCGCATGGCAACGGCAAGTGCTGTATTGACGTCGGCGCTGAAAACGGCCGCCGACAGCCCATATTCGTTGTCGTTGGCAACCGTCACAGCCTCGTCGACGCTACCGACCCGGATGATCGCCGCCACCGGTCCAAAGCTCTCCTCGCGGTAGATGCGCATGGCAGGCGTCACGTGATCGATGACGGTTGCGTCCATCAGCGTGCCGTTGGCCTGGCCGCCGCAGACGAGAACCGCGCCCTTCTGCAGGGCATCATCGACGAGCGACCTGACACGCCGGACGGCCTCAGTGTTGATCAGCGTGCCGAGCGGCGTGTTGCCGTCCTTGGGATTGCCGGCGACAAGGGTTGCGGCCTTCGTTCGGAATTTGCCAACGAAGCCGTCGGCGATCTCGTCCATGAGGATGATCCGTTCGGTCGACATGCAGATCTGGCCCTGGTTCATGAAGGCGCCGAAGGCGGCAGCACTCACGGCCTCATCGATATCGGCGTCGGCAAGGACGATGAACGGCGCCTTGCCGCCGAGCTCAAGCAGGCAGCGCTTGAGATGCCTTGCCGCGGATTCGGCGATGATCCTGCCGACACGGGTGGAGCCGGTGAAATTGATGCGGCGCACGGCCGGATGGGCGATCAGCGCGTCGACGACGGCGGCGGCATCGCTCGGCGCATTGGAAACGACATTGACGACGCCGCGCGGGAAACCGGCGTCACAGAGGATGTCGCCGATCAGGCCATGGGTCTTCGGGCAGAGTTCGGAGGCTTTCAGGATAACCGTGTTGCCGCAGGCAAGCGGCATGGCAACGGCGCGGGTGCCGAGGATGATAGGTGCATTCCAGGGGGCAATGCCGACGCAGACGCCTGCCGGCTGGCGGACCGCCATGGCGAGGCTTCCCGGAATGCCTGAAGGAATGAGCTCGCCTGATATTTGCGTGGTCATCGCCGCCGCCTCGCGAAGAATATCCGCGCCAAGGCCGCAATTGATCGCCGCCCATTGCGCGGTGGCGCCAGTTTCTCCAGTCATGGCGGCAATGAGTTCGGGCGTGCGGGCCTCGAGGATATCGGCTGCGGCATTCAGGAGCCTGCGCCGTTCGCCCGGGCCGATCTGGGACCAGTCCGGAAAAGCGGCCGCGGCCGCATTGGCTGCCCTTGTCATGTCGCCAACGGATCCTGCCGAAGCGATCGTTGCGACGTCGCCGGTCAGCGGATCGATGCGTTCGAAGGTGGCCCCTTCGGAAGCATCCATCGCCTCGTTGTTGATCATCAGCTTTGCCGCGAACACTGTTCCATCCATTTGCCAGGCATTGGCGCCACGTACTGGCGCCACATGCCGGTTTGCGTTGTTGCCATGGGAGAAAACGAGCGGACGCGGCGCCACGAGGGTCGCCTGACGGTTCCTGCATCTGTTGAAGAGCCTCCTCCCAAAGGCTGATGAGAAAAGGTTACGCCGATCTGGCGCGGATGGAATGCGATTTATTGGGTTAATATTGTAATTATCCGGCGATTACAGCATTGTTTGACTTGGGGAGTGGAGGAGAAGCTTGGCAACGGACGGAGGGATTCATCACTATGCCAGGGGCGAGTGGCACGGGCCGTCGCTGTCGCACCGGCGTATCCGTTTTCAAAAAGGACTCTATGCCGATTTCCATCATTTCCTTCTGCTCGGCGAGGGAAGCGGGGAGCTTCATTTCGACAATGGCGACCATCGGCCGCTACACGGGCCGCTGCTTGCCTTCCTGCCTCCGCAGGCGCGATGCGACCTGTCGATATCAGCCGGAACCGCGGCCCATCTGGTCGGAGCTTCGCCGCAGATCATGGTCGATGCGATCGGCGACAAGGTGGAATCCTATTCGCTGCGCATCTTCACCGAGCAGCGCAAGCTGGTCGAGGCATTGGATCCCTCAGCTGTGGCCGAAATCAGTCCGCTGATTTCGGGCTTCGTGCGGGAATTGGGCGATCCCACCCGCTCCTCCTGGATGGTCGCATCCGCCTATATCAGGCTCATTCTGATGGCGCTGTGGCGCGGTTCCGATGGTGAGAGAAGCGAGCAGCGCGGGCAGGGCGAAACCGGATCGATCCTGCAGAGATACCGGCAGCTGGTCGAGGCCGGCTTCCGCCGGCACCGGCCGATCAGCGATTATGCCGCAGAGCTGGGCGTCACGGCCGACCGGCTGCATTCCATCTGCCAAAGGGCGCTCGGCCGCTCGCCGATCCAGCTCTTGCACGAGCGCGTTGTGCAGGAGGCAAAGCTGAGATTGGAGCGTTCGGCCCGCAATATCCAGGAAATCTCCGACAGCCTCGGCTTTCGCGACCCGACCTATTTCAGCCATTTCTTCAAACGCAAGACCGGCCTTTCACCCGCCGGCTACCGCGAGATCGCCCGCGCGTCGGCCGGCTCGGAAAACAGCATGCTGTCCTCAGGTTACGCCGATTGGCCTTAGGCTCGGGCTCATTTGGTCAAGGCTGGAATTTGCCAGACTTGGATCGGAGATCATGCTGATGCGGAACTCCAAGCCGGCGTAGGCCTGCGATGCGCCAAGAAGCGGTCGTTGCCCCGGCGTGAAGGCATGACAGATTTGGGGCCGGAAGGTGGAGATCGCCTGGATATTACCTCTTACGATTTGTTGACTCACCTGCGGTTGAACAATAACTTGCTAATCTGGTCATTAGGCTTGTCCTCACATGACGGATCAATCTATTCAGCGTCGCCTTGCCGCCATCGTCGTTGCCGATGTGGTGGGATATACACGCCTGATGGAGGCTGATGAAGGCGCAACGCTGGCGAACCTCAGGAAACTCCGTTCTGGCGTTATCGAGCCGGCTGTGATGCGCCACAACGGCCGCATCTTCAAGGTTGTGGGCGACGGCTTCCTGATCGAATTCAGTAGCGCGGTGGAAGCGGTCGCAGCAGCGTTGGAAATGCAACGGGCCACCACCGCTGTTGAGACCTCCGACCGGCGCCTGCTTTTGCGTGTCGGCGTCAATCTGGGTGATGTCATTGACGACGGTTCAGACGTCCTCGGCGACGGGGTCAATGTCGCGGCGCGCCTCGAGACGCAGGCCGCGCCGGGAGGTATCTGCATTTCAGCCAGCGTTCACGGCGAGATCGTCGGCAAGATCGGCGACCGGTTCTTCGATGCAGGCGAACGCTACCTGAAGAACCTGACTCGCCCAGTCCACGTGTGGCATTGGCCGGATGCGCTGCAGAGCATATTGCCGCTGCCCGAAATGCCCTCGATCGCTGTATTGCCGTTCACGAATATGAGTGGGAATGAAGCGGACGCGCCTTTCGTCGACGGCTTGACCGAAGACCTGATCACTGACCTTTCCCGAACGGCTGGCCTGTTCGTCATCGCGCGCAATTCCGTGTACGGCTACAAGGGCAAGCCGGTCAACGTACGGCTGGTCGCCCAGGAACTCGGCGTCCGCTACGTCCTGGAGGGGAGCGCCAGACGCGCAATGGGCCGTGTCCGCATCAATGCCCAATTGGTCGACGCGCTTGGCGGCCGGCACTTGTGGGCCGACCGGTTTGACAGGACGGTGGAAGATGTTTTCGAATTACAGGATGAAGTTAACGCCAAGATTGTTGAAGCCCTCGTCGGCCGACTGACCATCCCGCCGCAGCGCAATCGGCCGAAGAACTTTGAGGCGTACGACCTGTGTGTGCGCGCCCGCCTCCTGACGGAAGAGTCGCCGCAAACTGAGCGTGAGGCCTATATGCTGCTCCAACGCGCGGTCAAGCTCGAGCCATCATATGCCGAGGCGCTTGGTCTGCTCGCCTATAATCGTTGGCTTGCCTGGACTCATTTCGGCGAGCCCGAAGATCCCAACCGTCGGATGGCGGTGACGTCCGCGCAGAAGGCGGTCGACCTGGATCCCAACGATGCCGGCTGCCGTTACGTTCTGGGGACCATTTTGGCTTATGAGCGGCGATGGGAGGAATCGGAGGCCGCCTTCGCCAAGGCCCTGGAGCTGGACCCCAACCACGCCGACACCTGGGCCGCCATGTCGGACGTATCAGTGCTGGACGGCAGGGTTGCCGACGGACTTGCGCAGATCGAAAAAGCTCTGCGGCTCAATCCCTATCCAGCGTGCTGGTATCTTTGTCATCTTGGGCAAGCGCAATACGCCGCGCGTGACTATGAGGCGGCAGCCGCTACACTCCGCAGGGAAGACACGTATCGTACCAACTCACGCAAATTCCTGGCCGCTACGCTTGCACAGTTGGGCCACCATGAGGAGGCGCTGCGAGAAGCAGAATTGTTCCTGATCGCCCACCCTCATTTCACGATTGGGCATTGGCTCAGCTCCCAGCCGCTGCGCGATGCATCTGTACGAGACCACTTTGTTGACGGCTTCCGAAAGGCCGGCCTGCCAGAGATGTGACAGCGGGTGGGGACAATTCCGACGCGTTCGAGGACTTGATCGACGGATATGCGCTGCGCGAGAACGGCGGTCTCGATCGCAGTGCCAAGCTTCTTCAGACGCTTCACAAAACGCGTCAATCAGCCCCAGTCTTACATGACTTTTCCGCTGAACCGCCTTGCATCGTGGTGGCGATGAGCCCGTAGCCCAGAATGAAGACAGGATGCTTTGCAAAACATTTAAGCAGCTTCGCCGAGACATGAAGGCCACGACGCCTGCTTCCGCTATCGGCGGCGCAAAGATGCCGTTACCTTGAAACTAGACAATGGCTGCTTTCCGGCAGGTGCAAGGTCTGTTTCAACGGCAAAATTAGGCGCAAAGCAGCCGTGTCCTTCGACAACGAAAAAAGTCCACTTAGGGCCGACCGTTACCGGAAACTGCTGAAGTTAATTTGACCACGAAGACCAAACTCACGACAGCGCAAAAATCCTCACCTCTCTCCCGATGCCCTGAAGCTCCGCCATCCGGG
>NZ_JBFUAY010000269.1:0-5282 GCF_056406015.1 Rhizobium sp. P1_E1
AGGCCGCGCCGTTCCAGTGTGCGTAACATGCGCAAAATTCTCGGCTTGGTTTCCCCGAGGTTCTGCGCCACCTCAGTCAGTCTGATATCCGGGTTTTTGGCGACATTCAGCAATACCTCGATGCAGACATCAACCGATTGCACGATATTGCTTTTTGATGGTTGTCTTTTGTCCATGGGACCAGAATTTTCTCCGCGACCAGAGCCGAAGGATTGGCACAGTTTCAGGTTACGCCTATCGTAACGTGCTTGTTTTCCGTTTGACAGCCCCCTTGAGCGCCCCTTACCAATTTGTGTCAAGAGTGGACGGGAACCTGCTCGTACCGACCAAGCAGGGTCGGCCTAAAAACGCTAAACCGGGATGGAAGAAATGGCCGCAAAAACATTAACGCGGGCAGCGATCGGGCTGCTTGGAACGATTGCTATTCCTGCAATGGTCGTCGCACAGGAAACCCCGCTGACGATCGGGATGTCGACGACGCCGACGACGCTGGATCCCCATGAAGACAGTTCGGCTCCCAACAATGCGACCTCGCGCCATATCTGGGACAGCCTGATAAACCTCACGGGAACGTCGGCAAATGCGCCGGAACTCGCCACCGAATGGAAGGTCATCGACCCTACCCACTGGGAATTCAAACTGCGGAAGGGCGTGAAATTCCATGACGGCAGCGAGTTCAACGCCGATGACGTCATCGCTTCGCTTCTGCGCGCCCGCGACAAGCCCAGCCAGAGCTTTGCTTCTTACACCCGCAATATTGTCAATGTCACGGCCACGGATCCCTATACCATCGTCGTCGAGACGAAGGTTCCGGATCCGATCCTGTTGAATTCCGTCAGCCGAATTCGCATTGTCAGCGCCGATTGCAAGGAGGCGCCAGTCCAGGATTTCGACAACGGCAAGTGTGCAATCGGAACCGGGGCATATTCCTTCGTCTCCTATTCGCCAGGCAGCAACCTGACCTTGAAGCGCAATGACAGCTATTTTGCTGGCCCCTCGCACTGGTCCAACGTCACGCTCCGCTTCCTGCCCGATGACGGCGCCCGTCTGGCATCGCTTCTTTCCAACGAGATCGACATTGTCGAAACCCTTCCTGCCGATGGAATGGCACGCGTGGAAGCGAGCAATAATCTGCAGATCATCAATGGCCGGTCTTCCCGCTTTGTTTATCTTGGCCTTGATGTGAGCCGCGACGTTTCGCCTTTCGTCAAGGCTGCGGATGGCTCCGATCTCGACAAGAACCCACTCAAGGATGAACGGGTGCGTCGCGCAATGCTGATGTCGATCAACCGGCCGGCAATCGTCGACCGCGTCATGCAGAAGAACGGCACGGTGGCCGACCAATTCGTCGCCCAAGGCTATGCGGGCTATTCCGAAAAAGTCGAGAAGGTGGGCTATGATCCCGCTGCCGCCAAGGCGCTTCTGGCCGAGGCCGGTTATCCCGATGGCTTCAGCCTGACCCTGCATGGCCCCTCTGGCCGTTACGTCAAGGATGCCGAAGTTCTGCAGGCGGTCGGCCAGATGTTCACGCGCATCGGCATCAAATCGAAAGTCGAGGTCCTGCCTTGGTCGATGTATTCGGAAGCCTATTCAAAAGGCACCTACAGCACCTATTTCGGCTCCTGGGGTGTGAACACCGGTGAAACCACCAATCCGACTGTTGCGCTGGTCGCAACGCGCGACGAGAAAAAGGGGACCGGCAGATATAACGGCGGCGGCGTGTCCGATCCGAAGATCGACGAGGTGCTGGCCAAGGCCAGTTCGACGCTCGATGAAGCTGCACGCGCGCCCCTTCTCGAGGAACTGTCGACCGAGACCTTCAACAACCTCTGGCTCCTCCCGATGCATTACGAAAACGTCGTGCTGGGCGCAAAGAAGACCGTGTCCTACACCCCGCGTGGCGACAAATATACGCTCGCTTACGACGTAAAGCCGGCGGACTAATGCATGCCGTCCAAAAGCGTGCCGCGGTTTTGGGACAAATAAAGATTTGAAGTGCGTCGCATCGATCCATTCGATGCGACGCGGTTTAAAACAGCAGCATGGGACCGCACCAAGGCCGTCCCTTTCTTCATCTCCCAGGAGACATTCATGCAGGAACTTGGAACGGGCGAAGCCGTCGCCCGGGCGAAGGCCATCTATGACTATGGCCAGACGGCCATCTTCGCATCTCAGGCCGATCCCCGCCTCCATATGGTGCTTTATGTGCCACCGACGGCGGCAGATGGCCGCAAGCTCGACCTCCTGGTCGCGGTCCACGGCACCGGGCGCACGTCGGCCATCGACTTCCGCGACGGTTTTGCCGAATTCGGGCTCTACAACGACTGTGCCATCCTTTGCCCGATCTTCCCGGTCGGCGTTCTCGGCGACGGTGCGCGTTCCGGCTACAAGTTTCTTGAGGAAGGCGACATCCGCTACGATCAGGTCGTCCTTGCCATGGTCGCGGAGATGGCCGACAAATACCGCCAGGACTGGTCCAAATTCGCCATGTTCGGCTTCTCCGGCGGCGGGCATTTCGTGCACCGTTTCACCATCCTGCATCCGGAAAAGCTCTGGGCGGCATCGATCGGCGCACCTGGTTCCGTCACCCTTCTGGATCCGACGCGTGACTGGTGGATCGGCATTCGAGATCTGGAGGCGCGCTTCGGCAAGGCCTTCCAGCCCGAATATCTCGCCATGGTGCCGGTGCATATGATCGTCGGCGACGCCGATCTGGAAACCTGGGAAATCACCCATAAGCCGGGTGGCAAATACTACATGGATGGCGCCAACGACGCCGGCAAAACGCGGCCGGAGCGCCTCGCCGCCCTGGCGAGTTCATTCCGCGAAGCGGGTGTCGATGTGAGGTTCGATCGTGTTCCAGGCGTCTCTCACGACCGGATGAAAGTTCTCGGCCACGTCAAGGCCTTCCTGGCAAAGGTGCTGGAGGGGCGGCGCGCGAAATGAGAAATGCAACGATCGTAGCGCCTCAGCCGGAGGCAGTCGAAGCCGGTGCGGAAGTTCTCGAACGCGGCGGCAATGCCATCGATGCAGCACTCGCCTGTGCCTTCGTCCAGGGCGTGGTCGACCCGCAGATGGCCGGCATCGGCGGCTTCGGCTCCATGCATGTCTACATGCCGAAAAAGGGCGTGCACGAGATCCTCGAATTTTATGCGCGGGCGCCGTTGAAGGCTGCGCCGGACATGTGGCTCGACAAGATCAAGCACCAGAGCCGCGACGGTTTCGGCTATGTGCTTGAAGGCAATATTTCCGATATCGGCTATCTTGCCGTCTGCACCCCCGGCTCGCTCAAGGGCTATGAGACCGCGCTGCGCGACTACGGCACCTTCGATTGGGCCGATCTCATCAAGCCGGCTATCCGCCTTGCCCGTAACGGTTTCATGATCCGAAACCACATGCACTGGTATTGGGCCAAGGACCAGTCGAATGACGGTTTTGCCAACACGCTCGACAAGCTGCGCTTTTCTGCAACGGGCCGGAAAATCTATTTCCACGACGACGGTACGCTCAAGAACGTCGGCGACCTGCTCGTCAACAAGGACATGGCAGAGACCCTCGAACGCATCGCGCGAAGCGGTGGCTCGGACATCTTCTATCACGGCGAACTGGCCGAACAGATCGCCGGCGATTTCAAGGCAAATGGCGGCTTGATCGATCGGGAGGATCTGGCGCGTTACGAATTGTCGAAGGTAGAACCGGTTTGGGGCGACTACCGCGACAACCGCATCGCCACCTCGCCTCCGCCAGGCTCGGGCTTTCCGATGCTGGAACTCCTCCATATCATGGAGCAGTTCGACGTCGGCTCGCTGCAGCATGGCAGCGCCGAACATGTCCGCATCCTGTTCGAGGCCATGAAGCGGATGACGATCGACAAGGACGCGCATATGGGCGATCCCGCCTATGTCGACGTGCCCTATGAAAAGCTGCTGTCGAAAGAGCATGCAAAGGCGCATGCTGGCGCGATCAAGGCAGGTGAGATCGCCAGCGTATCGCGCCTTGATGGATCGCAGCGCGACACCACGCATATCTCGGTGATCGACAAGGACGGCAATGCCGTCGCGATGACCCACACCCTCGGCAGTCCCTCGGGCGCGATCACCGACGGCCTCGGCTTCATGTACAATGGCACGATGAGCCGCTTTAACCCGGTTCCCGGTAAGCCCGGCTCCATCGCGCCCGGCAAGCGGCGTCCAAGTTCGGCTGCGCCGACGATCGTCTTCAAGGACGGCGAGCCCAGCATCGTCATCGGAGCGCCAGGCGGCAGCTATATCGCGCCCGCGGTTGCGCAATGCCTGATGAACATGATCGATTTCGACATGTCCGTGCTCGAAGCCGTCTCGGCGCCGAGGATCGTAGGGGTGTCAAACACGATCGACATCTGCAATCGCATTCGACACTCTGTCGAAGACGAGCTTCGGGCGCAAGGCTATCAGGTGGCGCGGTCGCCGCAGACATATGCGTTCGCCGCAGTCCACGCGATCAAGATTGACGGCGGCATCTCGAAAGGCGCGGCCGATCCGCAGCGCGACGGGATGGCCATCTCCGTCGCCTAGATTCAAAGTGTTACAGCGTCCTTTGCGGTTCTCGAAAAGACGCGCGGCGCTGTAGGGAGAGGTTCAATGGTCACATCCATTATCAGGCGGTTGATACAGGCGCTCTTCGTCATTGTCGCGATGACGATCATTGTCTTCATCGGCGTCAATGTGATCGGCAACCCGGTCGACATCCTCATCAACCCGGACGCCAATCAGGCGGAGCGGGCACTCGTCATCGCGCATTACGGTCTGGATCAGCCGCTGTGGAAACAGTATCTGCTGTTTCTCCAAGGACTTCTGCACGGGGATTTCGGCAACAGCTTCGTTTATGGGCGGCCGGCGCTGGGTCTGATCCTCGAACGTCTCCCAGCGACGCTCGAACTGGCGATCACGGCTCTCGGCATCGCGCTGCTGTTCGGCTTGCCGCTTGGGCTGTATGCAGGGCTCTACCCCAATAGGATTTCCTCCAAGCTCATCATGAGCGGCTCGATTCTGGGCTTCTCGCTTCCGACCTTCTGGGTCGGTCTCATGCTGATCATGGTGTTTTCCGTCGAGCTCGGCTGGTTGCCGACGAATGGCCGCGGCCCGACGCAGGAGCTGCTCGGCGCACAATGGTCGTTTCTGACCGCAGACGGCATCCGGCACCTCTTATTGCCGGCCTTCAACCTGGCTCTGTTCAAGACGTCGCTCATTCTTCGGCTGACCCGTGCCGGCGTGCAGGAGGTCCTTCCCCAGGACTATGTGAAG
>NZ_JBFUAY010000270.1:0-5282 GCF_056406015.1 Rhizobium sp. P1_E1
GCCTCGTACAGAGCCAAATCGGCATCGAGAAGCAATTGGCCGAGGTCCCGCCCGAGAGCACCTTGAGTCTCCCAGGCGACGCCGACGCTTGCACCGACAACACACGGCGCACCGTCAATGAAGAGGGGTTGYTCGAGGGTATCGACAATTTGCCGGGCCAATGCGTTTGCCTTCGGCTCCGGATCGGCACTCCAGCTGGCGAAGATGAACTCATCGCCACCGATCCGAGCCGCTACATCGTTTGGACCAGCCAAATCGGCAAGGCGCGAAGCCGTTGCTTGCAAGACCGCGTCACCGCCGGCATGCCCTTTCGTGTCGTTGATCTCTTTAAATCGATCGAGGTCGATATGAATGAGTATCAGACAATCTTGTGGATGGGGTCTCGGCGGTTGCGAGATCATCTGGTCGACAAATCGTCGATTGGGAAGCCCCGTCAATGCGTCATGCAATGACAGGTACTCCAGCCTCTGTCGTGCTCGAACGAGCTTTTTCTTGTGAAGGCGAAGCTTTTCGATCGTTCTTTGGCGTGATTTGGTCAGAAAACCGATCCAGACAATCGGCGCAACGACACATAATGCCAACAGGCTCGCGTAGAACTCAAAAGTGCCGATCCCGCTATTTTGGCCCCATCCCTGCTTTGGCAGTGCGGCGAGGGTCCATCGGCCATAAACCATATCAACGGATGTCTGGACCGGTTTCCTGGAAAAGGTTGCCAGGCTGCCGAAAAAAACCTGTTTGGGCGAATTCGGCTCCGGTACGGTGCTGATGGCGATCTCAAGATCGGTCGAACCAAGGCCACTTTCCTGGTAGAGCTTTGGTATGTCTATTATTCCCGAAAGCAGGCCCCAAAAAGCCTGGCTTGTTCCGTCATTGATGTAGATCGGGCACCTGACCACAAAAGCGGTTCCACCTTGGACAAGCTCCACCGGGCCTGTGAGAACGATATTGTGCGTGTTGCGCGCCAGCATCGCGGCAGCCCGTTGCTTCTCATTGGTTCGGTAGTCGAGTCCGATGGCCYTTTCGTTTCCTTTCTCCGGATAAACCCACCTGACCACCATGTCGGGCGCAGCGGCGAAGCTTCGCAATTGTGAATCGGGCTGCAGGATCTGCGCGGCAAGTTTGGAAAATCCGCTTTGGCCCATCTCTGGATTGACTGCGATGCCGGCCGCCAGCCCCTGCAACAGCTTCACATTGCTGTTGAGGTTGGTCTGAAGCCGGGAGGATATGGTGGCAAGCTCGCCGGCAACGATCGAGCGTTCATCGGCCAGCGATCGCTCCAGCCGCCAGTTCGTTGCGACCCAGACGACGATTGCTGCAATAATTGCCGCAAATATTGCGGGAGCGAATGCGCTGGTATGGCTTATTACGGAGCGCGCGAGATTTCTTCGAAACTTCATCAGGTTGCCGGCGTGGATGACAGGCCCTCATCCTTGCACAGTTTCTTTAAGGCAACGCTAAACCTGCCAACCCTCATAAAGGAAAGCTGCCTATTCGTCCTGGCTGCGCCATCCCCCGCAGCGCCTACGTCGCCGGGCTGAAGTCGGCGGCCAGAACCGCGTCCTTGAGTGCCCGCGAATACGGATGCTGCGGGTTGTCCAAGACGGTACGGGCCTGTCCGCGCTCGACGATTTCGCCTTTGCGCATGATGATGATGTTGTCGCTGATGTAATAGGCGGTGGCGAGGTCGTGGGTGATGTAGACGATTGAGAGCCCTAGCTCGTTTTTCAAGCGGCCGAAGAGATTGACGATGGCCATGCGCAGCGATGCGTCGACCATGGATACCGGTTCATCGGCCACCAGCAGGCGGGGTTGCGGGATCAGCGCCCGGGCGATGGCAACGCGCTGAAGCTGGCCGCCCGACAATTCGTGGGGAAACCGGCCTTTCACTTCTTCAAGGGTCAGGCCGACATGGACGAGCGCGGCATCCGCCATCCGCTCCGCCTGCTCTCGGTCCGGCCGTTTTCCCGAGAACGAAAAATTGCGGGCGGTCTCGAAGAGATAACGGTCGACACGTTTCAGCGGATTGAAGGCTTCGAAGGGGTTCTGCAGAACCGGCTGGACCTCTTTCATGAAGGCCCTGCGTTCGGCTCTGCTATGGATGGCGACGGTCCTGCCGCTGAATTGAAGCTCGCCTTCCGTTGGTTCGGTTTGGCCGAGGATCATCGCCGCGATCGTCGATTTTCCCGAGCCGGATTCGCCAACGATCGAGAGGATCTCCGGCTCCTCTCCCAGTTCGAAGCTGACATCCTTGACCGCCGTGATCAGGCGCCGGCCGAGCATCCCGCCCTGGCGGTAGACTTTCGTGACATGCGAGAGGCTAAGAAGAGCACTCAAACCTGATCTCCCGTAACGGCAAAACACGCCACGCGCCGCTGCGGCTCGACGGTGACAAGCGGCGGAACCTTCTGCGAGCAAATCTCCATGCGCTTCGGACAGCGCGGGTGAAACCGGCAGCCTTCCGGCGGCATGGCGAGGTTCGGCGGACGACCCTCCAGCGAAGGGCGGGCCGTCGCATCGCCGATGCGCGGCAGGCTGCCGACGAGGTGCTGCGTATAGGGGTGGAGCGGCATGTTGAAGAGTTTGGCGGTCGGCGCTTCCTCGACAAGACGCCCGGCATAGACAATGCCGATGCGGTCGGAGACCGTCGCGTGAACCCCCATATCATGGGTAACGAACAGGAAGGACGAGCCCATCTCTCGCTGGATTTCGCGGATCATCGACAGCACGTCGCGCTGAACGATCACGTCGAGCGCGGTCGTCGGTTCGTCGGCGATGATGAATTCCGGCGTCAGGATCGTCGCCAGTGCAATGGTCATGCGCTGGCGCATGCCGCCTGACAGTTCGTGGGGGTAGGCGTCGAGCAGATGCGGATCCAGCTTCAGCCGCTGCAGATGGGTGGCGACCCTTTCGAAAAACTCGCTCTTGCCGACCTTCATGTGGCGAAAGGCGAAATCGGTGAAGGAGTGACGGATCCGGCGCACCGGATTGAGCACATTCATCGAGCCCTGCATGATATAGGACAGATGCCGCCAGCGCAGCGCCAGGCGCTCTTCCGGCTTCATCGCGTAGATATCCTGGGTGCCGCCGTCGAAATGGAATGTCACTTTCCCGGACACGACCCTCAGCGGCGGCCGGATTGCGCCGGCAATGGTTTTGATCAAGGTCGTCTTGCCGCTGCTCGATTCACCGGCAACGCCATAGACCTCACCGCGGGCGATCGTCAGGCTGATATCGTCGACGGCGCGCACCTCGCGATCGACGCCGTAGAGGAAGGCACGGTAATAGGCTTTCAGATTCTCAATTTCGACCAAAGGATCCATACTAACTTCCCATCCGGTTCAGCCGGCTGCGCGGATCATTGTATTCGTTCATCGACATGGACAGCAGGAAGAGCGCCAGGAAGAGGACGACGATGACGGCGACGGGGGCGGCCACCCACCACCATATGCCTGATATCAGCGCCGAATGCGCATTGGCCCAATAGATCATCATGCCCATGGTCGGCGTCTCGATATCGGTGAAGCCGAGCACCGACAGGGTGATCTCCATGCCGATCGACCAGATCATGTTGTTCATCGTGGTGGCAAAGACGATCGGCAGAACGTAAGGCAGGTGCTCCTCGACGAGGATCTTGCGCATGCTCATGCCGGAATAGACGCTCTGGGTGGTGAAGGATCTCGTCTTCAGGCTGATCGCCACCGACCGGATGAGGCGTGCGTCATAGGACCAGCCGAGCGAGGCCATGATGACGATCAGCGCCGTCCAGGTCATGCTGTCCTTCAGCACGAAATAGAAAAGGATCAGCAGCGGAAATTGCGGGATGACCATGACGCTGTCGTTGATGGCCATCAGCACCCGGTCGACCGCACCGCCGGCATAACCGGCGACGAGGCCGACGACCAGCGAGATGATGCGTGAAATGAAGGCGACGCCGATGCCGAAAAACAGGGTGTTGCGAAGGGCGGTCGTCAATTGCCAGAAAACGTCCTGGCCACGCGATGTCGTGCCGAGCCAATATTCGCCGTCGGGCGGCATATCGGGCGGTAGAAGATAGATGTCCGTCGCGCCGTAAGGCGAGAAATAGGACACGACTATCAATCCGACGATGACGGCAAAGAGCAGCAGGCCGCAGAGGAATTCCATATTCTGGCGTGCGAGGTCGCGGACGATCGTAAACATGTTCTATTCCACCTTGATACGCGGATCGATCAGCGGGCTCAGAATGTCGATGATGAACACGGCCGCGGCAACGCCGACGATCGACAATGCACTGAGGCCGAGCACCAGGCTGTAATCGCCGGCATGCACCGCTTCGATCAGCAGGTTGCCGATGCCCGGATAGCCGAAGACGATTTCGGTAATGACCGTGCCGTTGAAGATCGCGCCGAGCGACATGGCAAGCCCGGTAAATTGCGGCACCATGGCATTGCGGGAGATGTAGGAGCGGAGAATTTTCCGTTTGGGAACGCCGCCGAGTTCGGCGAAGACGACATAATCCTCGGTGATGATGTTGGATACGAGGGCGCGCATCCCGATCAGCCAACTGCCGGTTCCCACAAGGATGAGAGAAAAGGCCGGCAGGATGGAGTGCTTCAGTATATCGAGGACCAGGGCGAAGGAGAGGTCCAGATTGGCGTTCATCTCGTAGCCGCCATTGATCGGCAGCACCGGCCAGAGATAGCCGAACACAATCAGAAGCACGAAGGCGAGAATATAATAGGGAATGGGAAGCAGCGCGATGAACACGAGGCTGACGGCCTTCATCACCATATTCTTCCGGTAATAGCCGGCGAGCGCGCCGATCGCATTGCCGAGCACGAAAGTGATCAGGGTCGACATCGTCATCAGCCCGATGGTCCAGGGCAGGGACCGCAGGATGATAGTGGAAACGGGTGTGGGAAAAGCCGATAGCGAGGGACCGAGATCACCGGTCGCAAGCCGAAGCCAGAAATGCAGGTATTGCTGCCAGATCGAGCCCTCCATTCCGTAAAGCTCGCGAAGCGACTGGCGCATCAGTTCGATCGCATTGGGATCGGACTGCCCCATCTGCGTGATGGCGCCTATGCTTTCTTCGACCGGATCGATCGGGGTCAGGTGGGTGACGAAGAATGTGATGGTCACGCCAAGAAATACGACGAGCAGAAACTGACCGAACCGCTTCAGCACAAAGAGCAGATAAGACGTCATAGGGCAGTGGTTCCTCTCTGGTTCCCTTCATCGACAGGAAAGGATCGACGGACATGCCACATGCCCGTCGATAGGGGGCCGGCGCGCAACACTCG
>NZ_JBFUAY010000271.1:0-5281 GCF_056406015.1 Rhizobium sp. P1_E1
CTCAAATCGGGCGTCCATTTTGTCGTCTCTCCAGGTGTGTCGAGAGATGTTCTATCGGCAGAGCGCACAATAATTGRATCGCTGACACTTCAGACAGATGGAATTTTCGCGTGGCCGAGCGATCTGGCTTATTATGTAGAAAAATATTCTGTAAGTCTGCCGCAGGAATTCCTCCAACATATGGCGCATAATGCTTGGGTTATTCCCGCCGATATCGATATTCACAGTTTAGAAGATTGAGTACTGGGACCGGAAGGATCCGGGGGAGGTTGATGGGAGGATACTGTCCCCTATTCGGAATACTTTTCTGCGTGGAAACTTGCAGAGTGTCCGGGGATATCCTTTTATCAACTTGACCGTCTACTTACGGCAAGGCGTGCGTCGTCGACATTTTAGTTATGTCTAACCTTCAGTCACGCATGCGCTTCCCTGCCGCGATAGACCTCCGGATCGGGGATTGGAACCGCAGCGATTAGCGCTCTTGAGTAATCATCCCTCGGGTTCTCAAAGATATCCCGCCGTGTGCCGGTTTCGATGATACGGCCGGCGCGCATGACGGCGACGTTGTGGGACATGCGCTCGACGACGGCCATGTCGTGGGAGATGAACAGATAGGCGAGCCCCATCGTTTCCTGCAGTTCGAGCAGCAGGTCGAGCACCCGGGCGCGGACCGACACGTCAAGCGCTGCGACGCTCTCGTCGGCGACGATCAGCTTGGGCTCCAGCGCCAGGGCACGGGCGATGCAGATGCGCTGGCGCTGGCCGCCTGAAAATTCGTGCGGGTAGCGCGTCGCCGCATCAGGCGTCAGGCCGACCCGGCGCAGCAGTTCGGCGACGCGGTCCTGCCGTTCGCTGTGGTTGCCGATACCGTGGATGACCATCGGTTCGCCGATCGCCTTGCCGACGGCCATGCGCGGGTCGAGCGAGGCATAGGGATCCTGGAAGATCATCTGCGCCGAGCGGCGCACGGGCCGCATCTCGCGCTGGCTGAGGCCGGCGATATTGCGGCCGTCGATCAGCACGTTGCCCTTGAAGGGGACGAGACCGAGCACGGCCTTGCCCGTCGTCGATTTGCCGGAGCCGCTTTCGCCGACGAGGCCGAGCGTTTCACCCGGCAGGATATCGAAGGAAACGCCATCGACGGCTGCGACCGACGGCTTGCCCTTGAAAAACCGGCTTGCGGCATTGCCATAGGTGACGGTGAGGTCGCGCACATTCAGCACCGGCGTGCGGTCCGGATGCAGCGTCTCGACGGCGCGCTGCGTGATGCGCGGCGGTCGGTCGGTGCCTGCAAGCGCGCCGAGCCGCGGGACGGCGGCCAGCAATTGCTGCGTATAGGCCTCCTTCGGCCGCTGGAAGACGGCGAGCGCCGTTCCCTGCTCGACGATCCTGCCATTCTGCATGATGACGACGCGATCGGCCATTTCGGCGACGACGCCCATGTCGTGGGTGATGAGGATGATCGAGGCGCCGAATTCGCGCTTCAACTCGCGCATCAGCCTGAGGATCTGTGCCTGCACGGTGACGTCGAGTGCCGTCGTCGGCTCGTCGGCAATCAGCACCTTCGGCCGGCAGGAGAGCGCCATGGCGATCATCACCCGCTGGCGCATGCCGCCGGAAAGCTCGTGCGGATATTGCTTCAGCCGCCGGGCCGGCTCGGTGATCTGCACGGCATCGAGCATCTTCAGCGCCACCGCCTCGGCATTGTCGCTGCCCTGGTGCGCGCGGATTGCCTCCGTCAGCTGGTTGCCGACCGATATGACCGGGTTGAGCGAGGTCATCGGCTCCTGGAACACCATGGCGATATCGCCGCCACGCACGCTGCGCATCGCCCGGTCGGAAAGTGTGAGCAGGTCGCGCTCGCCGAGCATGATGCTGCCGGAGGCCACCCGCAGCGAGGCTTTCGGCAAGAGCCCCATGATCGACAGCGAGGTGACCGATTTGCCGGAGCCGGATTCGCCGGCAATGCAGAGCGTTTCGCCGCTTGCAAGCTCGAAGCTGACATCCTGGAGCACCGGCTTGCGGCCTTCGGGCGTGCGGGCATCGACGCTCAGATTGCGAAGGCTGAGCACCGGTGCTGCGGCGGGCATGGCTTCGTTCACGCGAACACGATCCTCGGGAAGTAGAAGGAAACCACCCAGTTCGGCTGGTCGACGATCTCGCTGATGCGGAGATCGCCGCAGACCGAGCAGAGCAGATAGGCATCGATGGCGCTCATGCCATGTTCGGCGCCGAGAAGATCGATCATCCGCATGACGCTTTCGCGCGCCCCGGTCATCAAATCAGGGCCGATGCCTGTCGTGACCTCGTAGCCGGCGCCGTCGAGGTGGCGGGTCACCGGTTCGGTCGTGGTGAAGCGCGGCGTCTGCAGCTTGGCGTCTTTGACGAGCTCGATCGTCGCTTCGACGTTCATCTGGCTTTCGATCGCCGTGCCGCAGACTTCGCCATCGCCCTGGGCGGCATGGGTATCGCCGATCGAAAACAGCGCGCCGTCGACCTCGACGGGCAGGTAGAGCGTCACCCCCGCCGTCAGGTCGCGGATATCCATGTTGCCGCCGACGCGACGTGGGGGAACGACGGAATGGGTGCCGGGCTCGGCGGGTGCGACGCCGATCGTGCCGGCGAAGGGCTTCAGCGGTACGCGGCCGCCCGGACCGTATAGAGCGGGCACCATGCTGTTGGCGTCATAGGACCAGACGTGCAGCGCCGGATCCGTGAACTGATCGGCGAGCAGGCCGAAGCCTGGGATATTGGCCGTCCAGCCGACGCCCGAGGGAATGAACTTGCGCAGCGTCACCTTCAGCGCATCGCCGGGCTTGGCGCCTTCGATATAGACCGGGCCGGAGACCGGATTGATCTTGCCGAAATCGAGCGCGTTCAGCGTTTCCAGGGTCGCGTCGCTTCCGAGCTGGCCACCTGATGAATCCATGCATTCGAAGTGGATCGTCTCGCCGGGTTTGGCGACGACAGCGGGGGCGAAATCCTTGTTCCAGCCGAAATTATGCTGGGCGCGGTGAATGGTGTGGGTGCAGGCGATGCACATGTCGTGTCTCCCTCAATTTTATGATGCCTTCCCGGCAGGAACCGGGAAGGCTTTGTTTCTTCAGGGCTTATTGCTTCACGAAGATCGCGTCGTAATTGATGACGCGGGTCGGATCGATGTAGATGTTGTCAGCACCGCCCATGCGCAGCGACTTGGCGACGACGCGGCGTTCGTTGATGACAGGGATCCACGGCGCATCGGCCATGATGTCGGTGAAGATCTTGCCCCAGGCGGCGGTGCGCTCGGCCGCCTTTGCCGGATCGGACATCGAGTCGGCGGCAACGGCGCGCTTGTCGAGATCGGCGTTGCAGTACCATGACCAGTTCCAGCCGCCCGGAACTGCGCCGGCGCAACCGAGGATCGGGCCATAGAAGTTGGACGGATCCGGGAAGTCGGCGATCCAGSCSAKGCCGCCSGACCAGAYCATCGGCGCTTCGCCTTCCGTGCCGCCGGCCGAGATGACGTTTGCCTGGGCCAGCGCCCGGACTTCGGCCTTGACGCCGATGGCGGCCAGATCCTGCTGGATCGCCTGGGCGATACGCGGCTGCGGATCGGTATTGGTGGAGTAGAGCACGGTCTCGAAGCCGTCGGGATAACCGGCTTCGGCCAGCAGCGCCTTGGCTTTCGCCACGTCATAGGCATAGCCGGTGAAGGCCTTGTCGTAGCCCGGCATCAGCGGCGGCAGCGGCTGGTTGGCGGGCGTTGCGCGGCCGTTGAGGATGCGGGTGATGCGGTCCTTGTTGATCGCCATGTTCAACGCCTGGCGAACCTTGACGTTGTCGAAGGGCTTCACCTTGGTGTTCAACGTGATGTAGCCGGTGTGCAGCTGTTCGCCGTCGACGATCATCTGCGCGCCATCGGCCGAATTCTTGATTTCGAGGAATTTTGCCGGCGGAATGCCGTCGCCGGCAATATCGACCTCGCCCTTCTGCAGGCGCAAGAGCGCTACCAGCGGCTCCTGGCCGACCTCGACCTTGAAACTGTCGATATAGGGAACGCCCTTGACGAAATAATCCTTGTTGCGCTCGAAAACGAGCTGCTGGCCGATCGTCCAGTCCTTCAGGATGAAGGTGCCGGAGCCGACCGGCTTCTTGCCGAAGTCGCCGGCGGCTGCCTCGACGGCTTCCTTCGGCACGACTGAGGCGAAGTTGATGGCGAGCACGTGCAGGAAGGTGGCGTCGGGACGCGAGAGGTTGAAGATGACCGTGCTGTCATCCGGGGTCTCGATGCCGGAGAGCGTCGTCGTCTTGCCGCCGGTTTCTTCCTCGAAGCCCTTGATGGCGCCGAAGAAGCCGGCGCCGGGGCCTTGCGTCTTCGGGTCGACGGCGCGTTCGATCGAATATTTCACGTCGGAGGCGACGACCTCGCGGCCGTTCGAGAACTTCACGCCCTTGTGCAGCTTGAAGGTATAGGTCAAGCCGTCGGGCGAAACGGTGAAGCTTTCGGCAAGCGAGGGAACCGGGTTCGGCGTGCCGGGCGCATAATCCATCAGGCGGGAATAGAGGCTCTTGATCATCGACCAGTTGACCCAGTCGTAGCCGATCGCCGGGTCGAGCGTGGTGATGTCGTCCTTGTAGGTGACGACGATATCGCCGCCCTGCTTGGGCGTTTCCTCAGCCATGACGGACAATGGGGCGAGCGCCACCATCGTTGCCATGGTCGTCTGTTGCAGCCAGCGTTTGAACATCTTGGTTCCCCTTCTTTGGTTGCTGTCAGCGTGTGCGGATGCGCGGATCGATGACCGGCGCGACGAGGTCGGCAAGCAGATTGCCGATGATGATGGCGAGCGCCGACGTCAGCGTGACGCCCATGATGATCGGGATGTCGACCTGCTGGATCGCCTGCCAGGCGAGCTGGCCGATGCCGGGCCAGCCGTAGACCGCTTCAACCACGACCACGCCGCCCATGAACTGGCCGATATCGATGCCGATCATGGCGATGATCGGCAGCACGGCATTGGGCAGCGCATGGCGCAGGATGACGCGCTTCGAGGAAAGACCCTTGGCGCGCGCCGTGCGGACATAATCCTGGTTCAGCACGTCGATCATCGACGAGCGCACCATGCGGGCGTACCAGCCGGCGCCGCAGATGCCGAGTGTGACGGCCGGCAGGACGAGATGCGAGAAGCTGCCATAGCCGCTCATCGGAAACCAGCCAAGCGTTGCCGCCAAGAGGTAGAGCAGCAGCAGGGCGACGAGGAATTGCGGCGCCGAGGTGCCGACAAAGGAGGCCATCATC
>NZ_JBFUAY010000272.1:0-5272 GCF_056406015.1 Rhizobium sp. P1_E1
GTGCTCTCCGTCATCGCCATTACCGATCGGGTGCTGCCTGAGATGCGAGCGCGCAAATGGGGTCGCATCGTCACCTCGACCTCGTCGGGCGTGGTCGCGCCGATCCCCAATCTCGGCATCTCGAATGCGTTGCGCCTGTCATTGGTCGGCTGGTCGAAAACGCTGGCGCGTGAGGTCGGGCGCGACGGCATCACCGTCAACATCGTCCTGCCGGGCCGGATCGCCACCGGCCGCATCACCTTCCTCGACGAGCAGAAGGCCAAACGCGAAAACCGCTCCGTCGATGACGTCGTCGCAGAAAGCACCGGCAGCATTCCGCTCGGCCGCTATGGCCGGCCGGAAGAATATGGCAATGTCGTCACCTTCCTGGCGAGCGAGCCTGCCTCCTATCTTACCGGATCGGTGATCCGCGTCGATGGCGGTATGATCCAGAGCATCTGACAGAAACCGAATTGGAACCGATACCCGATGGCCCTCAGCGCTGAAGCGATAGCAACCCTCAAGACCGTCTCGACGGCGACACTGACGACCGTTCTTCTGAAGAAGGGCCTGCGGAACGTCTGGATCCGCGGCGCCGTTCCGCTGAAGCCCGACCAGCCGCGCATCGTCGGCCCGGCCTTCACCCTGCGCTTCGTTCCGGCTCGTGAAGATCTGGCAACGCCGGCATCCTGGGCCTCGCCGATCTCGACACGCGCCGCGATCGAGGCGATGCCGGAGGGCTGTGTCGCCGTCGTCGATGCGATGGGCGTCACCGATGCCGGCATCTTCGGCGATATCCTCTGCGCCCGCATGCAGAAGCGAGGCGTTGCCGCACTCGTCACCGACGGCGCCGTACGCGACCTTGCCGGCGTGCTCGACACAAACCTGCCGGTCTGGTGCCGTGGCGTCGCAGCCCCCCCATCGGTCGCCGGCCTCACCTTCGTCGCCTGGCAGCAGCCGGTCGGCTGCGGCGGCGTGGCTGTTTTCCCCGATGACATCATCGTCGTCGACCAGGACGGCGCGGTGCTGATCCCGGCCGATCTACTCGACACCGTACTGGCGGAAGCCCCGGAACAGGAGCGCATGGAAGCCTGGATCATGACGAGGATCGATGAAGGCACGCCGCTGCCCGGCCTCTACCCGATGAACGCCGAAACCAAGGCGCTCTACGAGGCCTCAAAGGCTCCAGGCCAGGCGGATTGAGGAGGGCCGCGGCTTCGCGGCCCTTTTGCTTTCACCGCATCTCAATAGCGAGGTACGTAATCCAGGCCGCCGTCGATCCGTGCCGGGCGCCCGTCCAGAAAAAGCTCACCGATGCGTGGCGCCGAGCGGGCGATGACCTTGCCACGGTGGATCACCGCCAGCCGGTTCGGCTTCAGCCGCAGCGCTTCCAGCGTGTCGCTGGCCTGAAGGATGACAAGGTCGGCGTTGCATCCCTTTTCCAGGCCGTAATCTGCAATCCCCATCGTCTTCGCCGAATTGACGGTCAGCGCGTCGAAGATCTTCTTCTTGTCGTCGATGCCGGCCATCTGCGCGACATGGATCGCCATATGGCCGACCTCCAGCATGTCGCCCGATCCCATCGAATACCAGGGGTCCATGACGCAGTCGTGCCCGAAGGAAACATTGAGCCCAGCATCCATCAGCTCCCGCACGCGAGTCATGCCGCGGCGTTTCGGATAGGTGTCGTGCCGGCCCTGCAGCATGATGTTGATCAGTGGATTGGGGATGACGTTGATCTCGGCCTCCGCCATCAGCGGAATAAGCTTGGAAACATAATAATTGTCCATCGAATGCATCGAGGTCAGATGCGAGCCGGCGACGCGCCGCTGCAGGCCGAAGCGGATGGTTTCCGCAGCCAGCGTCTCGATATGGCGCGAGAGCGGATCGTCGGTTTCGTCGCAATGGATATCGACCGGCAGGCCGCGATCGGCGGCGATGCGGCAGAGCGCCTCTACCGACGCCGTACCTTCACCCATCGTCCGTTCGAAATGCGGAATGCCGCCGACGATATCGACGCCCATGTCGAGAGCGCGGTTGAGCGCGTCGATCGCGCCCGGCGAGCGGTAATAACCATCCTGGGGGAAGGCGACCAGCTGCAGATCGATATAGGGCGCGACCTTCTCGCGAACCTCGATCATCGCCTCGACGGTCACCAGTCTGGGATCACTGGTATCGACATGGCTGCGGATGAAGAGCAGGCCCTGCGTCACCGCCAGATCGCAATAACGCAACGCGCGATCGACCAGTTCCTCCTTCGTCACGATCGGGCGCAACTCTCCCCAGAGCGCGATGCCCTCGAGCAGCGTGCCGGATACGTTCATGCGTGGCAGGCCGAGCGACAGGGTGGCGTCCATATGGAAATGCGGATCGACGARGGGCGGGCTGACCAGCCGGCCGGTCGCGTCGATTTCTTCCCCCGCCTGCGCCTGGAGATTAGGCTCGACAGCGATGATCTTGCCGCCCTGGATTCCGATATCGATCCCCTTTCGGCCATCGGGGAGATTTGCATTTCTGACGATCAGATCGAACATCGGAGCCTCATTGGACAGAAGTGGTTCAGCGTTCACCGCGCCGATAGGGCTGCATCAGTGCCTGCGGAACGCGGGCGCGGCGGGCCATGACGGCAAGGGCGGCAATGGAAAGGATATAGGGCGTCATCAGAAAGAGCTGATAGGGCACGAGCCCGCTGAGTGCGGTTTGCAGCCGAAGCTGAAAGGCGTCGAAGAAGGCAAAGAGCAGCGCGCCGAACAGCGCTCGGCCGGGCCGCCAGGAGGCGAAGACGACGAGCGCGATGCAGATCCAGCCGCGCCCCTGAACCATGGTCGGAAAGAAGCTGTTGAACGCCGACAAAGTCAGGAAAGCCCCGCCCATTCCCATCAGCGCGCTTCCGGCAATCACCGCGCCGTAGCGCACCTTCATCGGATTGACGCCCTGAGCTTCCGCCGCATGCGGGTTCTCGCCGGTCATGCGGATCGCAAGGCCGACGGGCGTGCGGAAGATGATGTAGGCCATCAGCAGGGCGATTACGATCGCAAGATAGGTCGGCGCCGTCTGCGTGAAGAAGGCCGGCCCGATGAAAGGCAGCGTCGACAAGCCGGGAATAGCGATCGGCTGGAACGGCACGATGGTGGGCGGCGTATTGGCAAGCGGCACGATCAGCCGGAAGACATAATAGCTGAAGCTCGAGGCAAACAGCGTCACCCCGAGACCGGAGACATGCTGGGAGAGGCCGAGCGTCACCGTCAACCCCGCATGCAGCAGGCCGAAGACCCCACCGGCCACGCCAGCAATCAGCAGGCCGGTCCAGAGATCGGCGCCGTGATAGACAGATAGCCAACCGATCATCGCACCGAAGGTCATGATGCCTTCGATGCCGAGATTGAGCACACCCGCCCGTTCGCAGAGCAGTGCGCCGAGCGTGCCGAAAATCAGCGGCGTGGCGATCCGCAGGATTGCCGCCCAGAGCCCTGATGAAGCGATGATATCGAACAGCTGCATCATCGCCGGATCCTGTATTGGGTGAAGAACAAGGCAATCAGCATCGTCAGCAGCGACAGCGCCACCGTGACATCGGCAATATAGGTGGGTATGCCGAGGCCTCGGCTCATGCCATCCGCGCCCACGAACATGGTGGCGGTAAAAATGGCCGCGAAGACGACGCCGAGAGGATTGAGGTTGGCGAGCATGGCGACAACGATACCGGCATAGCCGAAACCCGGCGACAGATCGGTCGTCACATAACCCTTGACGCCCATGACCTCGATCGCTCCCGCCAACCCTGCAAGCCCGCCCGAGAGGCAGGCGACCTTCACCAGCGTTCTGCCGAGCGGGACGCCGGCAAAGACGGCACCGCCGGGATTGAGGCCCGCGGCGCGCGACTGCATGCCGAACACGGTGCGGGACTGGATGAAATGGACGACGACGGCCAGCCCGATCGCGATCGCAAAGCCGATATGCAGGCGCGAGCGAGCGATCAGCTTCGGCAGCATGGCGTGATCGCTGACGGATTGCGACTGCGGCCAGCCGAAGGCGAGCGGGTCCTTGAGGATGCCGTCGATGAGCATCGAGACGAAGAGCACGGCGATAAAATTCAGGAGGAGGCTGGTGACGACCTCATCGACCGAGAAGCGCAGCCTGAGCCAGAGGGGGATCAGGATCAACACCATGCCGGCAATGGCGCCGACCAGCAGCAGCAGCGGAATGAGAATGGGGGCGGGAAGATTGCTGAGCAGTTTCGAGCTCGCCGCGGCAACKGCGACAGCGCCGAGATAGAACTGGCCTTCAGCACCGATATTCCAGAGCCGCGCCCGGAAAGCGACGGCGGCGGCAAGCCCCGTCAGCATCAGCGGCGTTGCCCGCGTCAGCGTTTCGGTCGCCGACAGCCGCGAGCCGAAGGCGCCGGTCAGGATGCGCCAATAGGCATCGATAACAGGCGCGCCGGCGATAGATATCAGGATGCCGGCCAGCGCCAGTGCCGCGATGACCGCGATCACAGGGGTGACGATCAGCAGGTAAAGCGGACGATGTTCGCGGCGCTCAAATCGCATGGCCGGCCTCTGGGGTTTCCTGCCATTCGCCGGCCATCATCAGCCCCAGCTTACGGGCGTCGGCGCTTTCGGCCTCGACGGGCGGAGACAGGCGGCCGCCGACGATTGCCTGTATGCGATCGGCAAGCGCGATCACCTCGTCGAGATCTTCCGAGATCAACAGCACGGCGGTACCTTGCCGGCGGGCTTCGAGCAGGCGCGCGTGGACAGCCGCCACGGCCCCTTCATCGAGACCGCGCGCCGGCTGCGCGGCAATCAGGATGCGCGGCCGCTGATGCAGGTTGCGGCCGAGAATGAGCTTTTGCATATTGCCGCCCGAGAGCAGCCGGGTGCGGATGGCCGGGCCGCCGCCTCGAACATCGAACCCGTCGATAATCTCCCTGGCGAAGGCCATGCCCGCCTTGCGGTTGACGAAACCACGGCGAGAAAAGGCCGGTGATGCGATGCGCTCCAGCACGGTGTTTTCCCAGATCGCCATTTCGCCGATCACGCCCTCCTCGTTGCGGTCCTCGGGAATGYGGCCGATGCCGGCGTCGACGACATCGGTAACACCAAGATTGCCGATGGCTTCGCCAAACAGCAGCAGGTCGCCAGCGCTGCGCGCCAGCATACCGGAGAGAAGATGCGCCAAAGTCGCCTGGCCATTGCCCGAAACGCCGATGATGCCGAGGATCTCGCCCTGGTGCAGCCGGAAGCTGATCGACTTCAGCCGATCGATGCCGCCGGTGCGCACCGTCACATCG
>NZ_JBFUAY010000273.1:0-5232 GCF_056406015.1 Rhizobium sp. P1_E1
GCCGTCGATGCCGGTTATGCGCCGAACGACTGGCAGGTCGGCCAGACCKGCAAGGTGGTGGCGCCGCAGCTCTATATCGCCTGCGGCATTTCAGGCGCCATCCAGCATCTGGCCGGCATGAAGGATTCGAAGGTCATCGTCGCCATCAACAAGGACGAGGAGGCGCCGATCTTCCAGGTCGCCGACTACGGATTGGTCGCCGATCTCTTCGACGCCCTGCCGGAATTGCAAAAGGCGCTCTGACCGCGCCAAATGCTTTTCTTTCGCACTTGCGAATGACTGGAAAATTATCTTTTATCGGGCTACTACTGCTGCCGGGCGATCCTTCGTCCGGCAGTATTGCTAGAAAAATGCGGCGGCGCGGGGGCGAATGCCGTGCGGGGGTTTGGAGATGAATGCGGTGTTGAAGAATATTGGTATTATCGGTGCCGGTCAGATGGGCTGCGGCATCGCGCATGTTTCGGCCGCCGCAGGTTACAGGGTTCACATCTACGATCTCTCGCAGGACCGCATCGAATCTGGCCTTGCCACCATCAACGGCAACCTGGCCCGCCTGGTGACGAACGGCAAGATGACCGAAGAGGAGCGCAAGTCGACCTTGTCGCTCATCACAGGCTCGTCCGATGTCAATGATCTCGCCCCCTCCGATCTCGTCATCGAGGCCGCCACCGAGGATGAAACGGTCAAGCGCAAGATCTATACGCAGGTCTGTCCGGTCCTGAAGCCGGAAGCACTGCTTGCCACCAACACCTCTTCCCTGTCTATCACCCGGCTTGCTGCCGCCACCGACCGCCCCGAGCGCTTCATGGGCATACATTTCATGAACCCGGTGCCGGTGATGAAGCTGGTCGAACTGGTGCGCGGCATCGCGACCGACGAGAAGACCTTTTCCGCCGCCAAGGAATTCGTCGGAACTCTGGAAAAGACCATCACCGTCGCCGAGGATTTCCCTGCCTTCATCGTCAACCGCATCCTGCTGCCGATGATCAACGAAGCGATCTACACGCTCTATGAAGGCGTCGGCACGGTCGACGCCATCGATACGGCGATGAAGCTCGGCGCCAACCACCCGATGGGACCGCTGCAGCTTGCCGATTTCATCGGCCTCGACACCTGCCTCTCGATCATGCAGGTGCTGCATGATGGCCTGGCGGATTCGAAATATCGTCCCTGCCCGCTGCTGGTAAAATATGTCGAAGCCGGCTGGCTCGGACGCAAGTCCGGCCGCGGCTTCTATGACTATCGTGGCGAAGTGCCGGTCCCGACGCGGTAAGCGGCCATCACCTGAAAGGGCGAATAGACCGAGCGCCCGCTAAATGCTTTCCTTGCCGGGAACGGGAGGAAACGCCATGTCGACCGAAACACCCATGTTCCTGCTGCAATGCTGCGTCCTTATCGGAATCGCCGGCGTCTTTCTCATGAGAGGAGATGGGGACTCCTGATCAACGTCGTTACGACCCGATCGCACCCTTGATTAGCGCCTTCGCGTCTTCGCTATCCCACGCGGCCGGGCCGTTCATGGCGGAGATCAGGCAGCCCTTGTCGTTGAGCAGCAGCGTCACCGGAAGGCCGAAGGCAAGGCCTTCCTTCTTCAGGCTGTTGAACACGCCGATCGTATTGTCGCGGTAGAGCTGCAACGCATCGACGCCGGTTTCAGTCAGGAACGTCTTCGGCTTCTCATCGTCGCCGGTGTCGATATTGACCGGCACGACCTGGAACCTGTCGCTACCCATCTCCTTTTCGAGTGCGTTCAGCGCCGGCATTTCCTCGCGGCAGGGCACGCACCAGGTGGCCCAGAGATTGAGAAGCACGGTCTTGCCGGCGAAATGATCGAGCGTCAGCGGCTTGCCATCCGGCCCGTTGAAGGAAACCGCCGTCAGCTTGCGCGGCTCGGTGGCGGCAACCATGGCGGCCACCTGCCCCTTCATGAGCGGTGCCAGATTGGCAGCACGCTCCTTCGCCAGCGAGCATTCGGCCGAAGCGCTGCTGCCGATCCCATTGCCAATCCCCTTCTCCTTCACGTATACCGCTGCCGCACCTGCAACGACACCGCCGACGGCGGCGATTGCGATCAATTTTCCGGACGGCAGGCCGAAGGGTTTTTTCGTCGTCATTTCATTCTCCAGGACGGGCATCTTCCATGGCCGAGAACAACACGGACACCAAATCCTCCAACCAGATGTGGGGTGGGCGCTTCGCCTCCGGCCCGGACGCGATCATGGAGGAGATAAATGCCTCGATCGGTTTCGACAAGAAGCTATTCGCCCAGGACATCCGCGGTTCGATCGCCCACGCGACCATGCTTGCCCATCAGGCGATCATTTCATCAGACGATAAGGACAAGATCGTTCACGGGCTAAACACGATCCTGTCAGAAATCGAAAGCGGCAATTTCGAATTCTCGCGTCAGCTCGAAGACATCCACATGAATGTCGAGGCACGCCTGGCGACGCTCATCGGACCGGCCGCCGGCCGCCTGCACACCGCCCGCTCGCGCAATGATCAGGTGGCGCTCGACTTCCGCCTCTGGGTGAAGGAAGAGCTGCAGAAGACCGAGCAGATGCTGACCGGCCTGATCGCGGCCTTCCTCGACCGCGCCGAAGAACATGCCGAAAGCGTCATGCCGGGCTTCACCCATCTGCAGACCGCCCAGCCCGTTACCTTCGGCCATCACTGCATGGCCTATGTCGAAATGTTCGGCCGCGATCGCTCGCGCGTGCGCCACGCCATCGAGCATCTGGATGAAAGCCCCATCGGCGCCGCAGCCCTTGCCGGCACCGGCTATCCGATCGACCGCCACATGACAGCCAAGGCGCTCGGTTTCCGCGAGCCGACCCGCAACTCAATCGATACGGTCTCCGACCGCGATTTCGCCATCGAATTCCTGTCGATCGCGGCGATTGCGGGCATGCACCTGTCGCGTCTGGCAGAAGAGATCGTCATTTGGTCGACCCCGCAATTCGGATTCGTGCGTCTCTCCGACGCCTTCTCGACCGGCTCGTCGATCATGCCGCAGAAGAAGAATCCGGATGCCGCTGAACTGGTGCGCGCCAAGACCGGCCGCATCAACGGCTCGCTGGTGGCGCTGTTGACGATCATGAAGGGTCTGCCGCTCGCCTATTCCAAGGACATGCAGGAAGACAAGGAACAGGTCTTCGACGCAGCCGAGAGCCTGGAACTGGCAATCGCTGCCATGACCGGCATGGTGCGCGACATGACCATCAACACCGCGCGTATGAAGGCGGCCGCCGGCTCCGGCTATTCGACGGCGACCGATCTTGCCGACTGGCTGGTGCGCGAAGCCGGCCTCCCCTTCCGCGATGCCCATCACGTGACCGGCCGCGCCGTAGCACTCGCCGAAAGCAAGGGCTGCGACCTTGCCGAACTTCCGCTTTCCGATCTGCAGGTGATCCACCCCGACATCACCGACAAGGTCTACGACGTGCTGACCGTCGAGGCCTCGGTCGCCAGCCGCAAGAGCTTCGGCGGCACGGCGCCGTCCGAAGTGCGCAGGCAGATCGCCTTCTGGCGCGCCCGCAACTAAGAGATATCAGGCGTGGCGAAGAGCCGCCACACCCTTCCTGCAGGTGGAAAGACCGTCCAACAATCAGGGTGCACAAGGCGGATAAACTTCGCTATGAAGATGTCCATCATTCGATATGAATGATGCCAGCACATGCCGCAGAAGAGGATATCCATGAAGAGCTTGCCGCATCTCATCCGCCTGACGGCGGTTCTCGCCGTCATCGGCCTTGCCGTTGCCGGATGCGGGCGCAAGGGCGACCTCGATCCGCCGAGTGCTGCGGCAACCAAGGAAGGCGACGTTTCCAAGCCGACGAAACAGCCGGGAACTGTCGACAAGCCCTTCCTTCTCGATCCCCTTCTTTAAGGCATAAGCCCGTGAACCATTTCGAGTACCGTGACGGCGTCCTTCATGCCGAGAACGTTCCCGTTCCCGAGATCGCCAAGGCGGTCGGCACACCTTTCTACGTCTATTCCACCGCGACGCTGGAACGCCACTACCGCGTCTTTTCGGAAGCCTTCGCCGACATGGACTCCATGGTCTGTTATGCGATGAAGGCGAATTCGAACCAGGCGGTGCTGAAGACGCTGGGCCGCCTCGGCGCCGGCATCGATGTCGTCTCGGAAGGCGAGCTGCGCCGCGCGCTTGCCGCCGATATTCCGGCGAGCCGCATCATGTTCTCAGGTGTCGGCAAGACGCCGTCCGAGATGGATTTTGCGCTTGAGGCCGGCATCTACTGCTTCAACGTCGAATCCGAGCCCGAGCTCGAGATCCTCAATCAGCGCGCCGTCAGCGCGGGCAAGAAAGCGCCGGTCTCCTTCCGCATCAACCCGGATGTCGATGCGAAGACGCATTCCAAGATCTCGACCGGCAAGAAGGAAAATAAGTTTGGCATCTCCTGGGAGCGCGCCCGCGCCATCTATGCCCATGCCGCCAAGCTGTCGGGCATCGAGGTTACCGGCATCGACATGCATATTGGCAGTCAGATCACGGAACTGCAGCCCTTCAACGACGCCTTCAAGCTGTTGCACGACCTTGTCGCGACGCTCCGCGCCGACGGCCACACCATCCACCACGTCGATATCGGCGGCGGCCTCGGCATCCCCTACAAGGACGACAACAATCCGCCGCCGCTGCCGGACGCCTATGCGGCAATCGTCAAGAACCAGCTGCGCGGTCTAAACTGCAAGATCATCACCGAGCCCGGCCGCCTGATCGTCGGCAATGCCGGCATCCTCGTGACCGAGGTCCTCTATGTGAAGGATGGCGGCGAAAAGACCTTTGTCATCGTCGACGGCGCGATGAACGATCTCATCCGCCCGACGCTCTACGAGGCCTATCACGAGATCCGGCCGGTAACGATTTCGGCGGCCAACGCCCCCCGCATCCGCGCCGACGTGGTCGGCCCCGTTTGCGAGACCGGCGATTATCTGGCGCTCGACCGCGAGATGGCGATGCCGAAGCCCGGCGACCTGATGGCCGTCAGCACTGCCGGCGCCTACGGTGCGGTCCAGGCCGGCACTTATAACAGCCGCCTGCTGGTGCCCGAAGTTCTGGTCAGGGGCAGCGATTTCCATACGATTCGACCGCGCAGAACCTATGCCGAACTGATCAGCCTCGATTCCGTTCCGGCCTGGCTCGACTAGCGCATCGGCCCGAAAATCGGACGATTTTCGGAAAGCACGATGCGAGGATTGAAAGAGTTAGAG
>NZ_JBFUAY010000274.1:0-5223 GCF_056406015.1 Rhizobium sp. P1_E1
GTCTTGTCGAGCAGACCGAGCGCGCGGGCGCCCTCGCGGGTGGCGCCGGCGATGCATTCCTTGACGGTCAGGCCGAAAAGTGTGGCCGACATGTTCATGGTGAGCAGCATCGAGGTGAGCGGCGAGGTGCCGGGATTGCAATCGGTGGCGATCGCGATCGGCACGCCTGCCCGCCTCAACGCCTCAACCGGCGGCTTCTGCTTCTCATGGATCGCGTAGAAGGCGCCGGGCAGCAGCACGGCGACGGTGCCGGCTGCGGCCATCGCCGCAACGCCATCTTCGTCGAGATATTCGAGGTGATCGGCTGATAGTGCGCCGTATGACGCGGCGAGCTTGGCGCCGCCAAGATTGGAGAGCTGCTCGGCATGCAGCTTGACCGGCAGGCCGAGCGCCTTGGCCTTGTCGAAGACGCGGGCGATCTCGGTCGTGGAAAAGGCGATGCCCTCGCAAAAGCCGTCGACGGCATCGGCGAGACCGAGATTATGCATGTCGTCGAGACCTGGCAGGACGACATCATCGAGATAATCGCCGTTGCGACCCTTATATTCCACAGGCGTCGCATGGGCGCCGAGATAGCTGGTGGCGACGCGGACCGGTCTGATATGGCCGAGCAGGCGGGCGCTCTGCAGCATCTTCACTTCACCGGTTCGGTTCAGCCCGTAACCGGACTTGACCTCTATCGTCGTGACACCTTCGGCAAGCAGCGTGTCGAGCCGCGGCAGCGCCGCGGCGACGAGTTCCTCGACCGACAGCGCATTGGTCGCCTTCACCGAGGAGACGATGCCGCCACCGGCACGCGCGACCTCCTCATAGGTGGCGCCTGCAAGGCGCATTTCGAACTCGCGGGCGCGGTTGCCGCCGTGAACGATATGGGTGTGGCAGTCGACGAGGCCGGGCGTTACCCAGCGGCCTTCCAGATCGACGATTTCGGAGTGTTCGATGGCCGATGCCGGCAGGTCGCTTTCGGCGCCGGCAAAGGCGATGCGGCCGTTTTCGATCAGCACGGCGCCCTTTTCGACGATGCCGAGCCCTTCTTTATCGGGCGCAAGCGTGGCCAGCCGCGCATTGCGCCAAAGCGCCGGACGGGCGTCGGCGGATGAGGCTTCCTCTGAAAAATTGTTCCCGGTCATCAGCTTTGCGCCTTTCCTTATGCCAAAACATGTATATACATAATCGACAGGTGACAAGAGAAATTTTGCGCGCTTTTCTGGAAAAGAAAGATCGGCGACGCGGCAAGAGGAGAGGGAAGGCCATGACCACACTTCACGCAGACACGGCGCTGACCCCGCAAGGCTGGCAGAAGGATGTGCGGCTGACGCTCGAAGCCGGGCGCATCGCACGGGTCGAAATCGGCACGTCTCCTGGGCCCGGCGACGAACGCCACGCTCTCCTCGTTCCCGCCATGGCGAACCTGCACAGCCATGCCTTCCAGCGGGCGATGGCCGGCCTTGCCGAAGTGCGCGGCCCGGCCAATGACAGCTTCTGGAGCTGGCGCACTGTCATGTACAAATTTGCCCTGGCGATGACGCCGGCGCATGTCGAGGCGGTCGCGGCCAAGCTTTATGCGGAGATGCTGGAGGCAGGTTTTTCCCGCGTCGGCGAGTTCCACTATCTCCACCATGATACAGATGGCAGCGCTTATGCCAATATCGCCGAGCTTGCCGAACGCATCGGCGCGGCGAGCGAAGAGACCGGTATCGGCCTGACGCTGCTGCCGGTCTTTTATGCCCATTCCGGCTTCGGCGGTGCTGCGCCCATCGACGGCCAGCGGCGTTTCATCAATTCGCTCGAAAGCTTCGAAAGGCTGATGGAGGGATGCCGGGCAGTGACCGGCCGGCTCGATGGCGCCGAGCTCGGGCTGGCGCCGCACAGCCTGCGCGCCGCGACGCCGGAGGAGCTCACAAGGCTCGTGCCGATGGCGGGCGACGGACCTATCCATATCCATGTCGCCGAGCAGGTGAAGGAGGTCGAGGACTGCATCGCCTGGTCCGGCGCGCGGCCTGTGGAGTGGCTGCTCGATCATGCGCCTGTGGATGAGCGCTGGTGCCTGATCCATGCGACCCACATGACCGAGGACGAAACGCGGCGGATGGCGAAAAGCGGCGCGATCGCCGGCCTCTGCCCGATCACCGAAGCCAATCTCGGCGATGGCGCCTTTGCCGCACCGCTCTTCCTCGAAGAGGGCGGGCGTTACGGCATCGGCTCGGATTCCAACGTGCTGATCTCCGTGCCGGAAGAACTGCGCCAGCTCGAATATTCGCAGCGTCTGGCGCTTCGCGCCCGCAACGTCGTCGCCGCACCCGGCGGTTCGACCGCGCTTTCGCTGTTCACACATGCGCTTGCCGGCGGTGGCGCCGCGCTGAAGGCGCCGGCCGGGCTCGCTGAAGGCCATTCCGCCGATCTCGTCTCACTCGACACCGAAGCCGTTCCCCATCTCTCCGGCGACCAGATCCTCGACCATTGGGTGTTTGCCGGCGGCGTCGCCGTCGATTGCGTCTGGGCGCATGGCCGCAAGCAAGTGGAGGGCGGTCGCCATCTCAAGCGCGATGCTATCGACCGGCGTTTCCTGGCTGTCATGGGCGAATTGCTGGCCGCCTGAAAAAGAGCTTTTCCTGTCCAGACATTCGAATTAGAGCAGTTCCAGCAAAAATGTGTAGCGGTTTTGCGTTCGGGATTGCGTAAAAACAAAGAGATAGCGGGAGAGCAATCGTTACGTGGCGATGAACCAAAGCAGGGATCCCACCTTGCATCAGCGCATCCTCAGCGACATCGAGGGTCGTATCGTCTCGGGCGATTGGCCGCCGGGGCACCGCATTCCCTTCGAGGTCGATCTCGCCACGCAGTATGACTGCTCGCGCATGACGGTGAACAAGGTGCTGACCCAGCTCGCCAAGGCCGGCCTTATCGAGCGCCGCAAGAAGTCCGGCAGCTTCGTCACCCAACCGCAGGCGCAATCGGCTGTTCTCGAAATCCACGATATCAAGGCCGAGGTGCAGTCGCTGAACCTGCCCTATTCCTATGCGGTATCGAAGAAGACGAGCCGCAAGGCCAAGGCAGAAGACAGTCGAAGACTGGAACTGCCTGTGGCGTCCTCGGTGGTCGAGGTCGTCTGCATCCACAATGCCGGCATGCGGCCCTTTTGCCTGGAGGAGCGGCTGATCAGCCTTGCGACGGTTCCTGAAGCCGCCAATGCCGATTTCCTGACGATGGCGCCGGGTCCCTGGCTGCTCAATCAGGTGCCTTGGAGCACGGCCGAACACCGGATCCACGCCGTCTCGGCCAATGCCGAAGTGGCCGCCGTCTTAGACATAGCGCGCAACACCGCCTGCCTCGTGGTCGAGCGCCGGACCTGGAGCGGCGCCGGCCCGGTGACGCATGTGCGCTTCACCTATCCGGGCGATCGTCACGCGCTGGTGGCGCGTTTCACGCCGGCATCCTAATTAACCCGATCTAACCGGCCGTTGCCGCTGCATCCGTCGAAACAAAGCCCATGCAGCGGGCGGAACCGCCGGGCATGGTGGCCAGCATCATCACCGTCCGCCTTGTGATCAGCGACTACTCAAAATCCGTGGCACGTCGTGGAGGGCGGCCAAGGATACGCGTTTCCTCTGCGGATCGATCAGCCCTTGTCTGGCGGTTGCGCCTCGATCAGGCTGGGCGGTGAGCTGGTCGTAGGCGAGGGCGGCAACCTTCATATGCCCCTCGTCGAACCAGGCAAGGGCCGTGCCCCACCAGAGCATGGCGACTGAGAAGCAAGCTATACGCAAGGCCATCAGCATCTCCTCATGACTTACTGTAGCGGTTTTCCGCATCGAGCCGTTTCCCGGGCCGGCTCCGGTGGTTCAAGGATCCCGGAGCGATCAACGAGTCCCTGTCTCGTAAGGCCTAGTCGGGCGTGAGCTTGCCGTCAGGATCAACTTCGCTTCGTTTGCTGCCGCGGTAGAAATTTGCCAGCTTCGTCGTGGTGTCGAACGGAGCACGATCCCGGTACGATCCGAACTTGAAATATTGGCGCAGGTGCGGGTCATTCTTCTTGAAGCCTATTCGGCCACTCGTCCTTCCAATGCGGACGCCGTCTGCCCAGACTTCAATGAGCGCCGAACCGTCAGGCGTGAGCTTTAGATGGTATACCATCGTGGTCCACTTGCCGAAGGGATCCGGCAGGCGGCCGTATTGCTCAGGTATAATTCCGACCGCGCACCCTTTGTCGGCGGCGACCACCGGACCGTCAGTGACAGCATGCGACATCAGTGTCGCGATGTTCTTGGGAGGCGGTGGCTCCTTATCGCCATGGGGCCAGCCCGCCGGCTTCGAGGCGAGGGAGCCTTGGTCCGCGACGAGAACCCGGCAGAGATTGTCTTTGTTGCTGTGACCCGGCGCCAAATTGTCCTGTTCGACCGTGACCGAAAAATTCCGGCCGTTGAACCGCTGTGCCAACAAGGGCGAGTCCCGCGCCGACCCTTCTTCCTTCCACTGACCGATCACAAAGCGGCCAGTCGTCGGCGTGATGCTCTTGTCGACGAACATGTCGAAGCGATACCAGACATCGCTGCCGAGCTTCATCCAGGTGTCGCTGGCTTCCCACAACTCGGAGCGTTCATCACCGTCCGCCTTGTAGTCCTTCGTGGCCTCGTCGATGCAGCCGGTGTGCTTCTCGCGAAAGGCCTCGATCTTCGGCAAGGGGCTCACGACGGACGTCATTGCCGTGCGACCGTCGCTCGTGTCGCCGAAGGAAAACCGGTTCTCCGGGCGCTTGCAGACGAACCATTGCTTTCCGGGAAACTTGCTCGAAAAGTCGTCCTTGATCGCGGCTGCGGATATTTCCGGAGCTACCGTGATGCAACTCGACATCATGACGATCGGTAAGAATAGGCTTAGCCATTTTGGCATGGGACACCACGTCCCGGAGCTGTGTTCGCAGCCGCCGAGCTTTCGTAGAGACTTGTGAAACGAAGAATTGCGATAAAAGCCCAATGACAGATGCAAGAATAAATTGTAGATGTATACTGTCAAGTGGCTGAATGAAATTATCTGATACTGCTTGCAGCGCATGAAGAAAGACTTCATCGCCTTCATTTCGCTGATTAAATCGACGTGAATTATCAACATCCCCAATACATCACGCCGTCTCTATCGAAATTCGAAAATACCGCCATCAGCAATGTTTCTGGTTCATGTGCTTCTACAGGTTGCTCAGGGAGGGACGCATGCCCGCAATCGCAT
>NZ_JBFUAY010000275.1:0-5176 GCF_056406015.1 Rhizobium sp. P1_E1
GAATGGCTGGGCGAGCGGAATCCCGTCGAGATCGCCGAACTGCTTGGGCATGGCGGCCTCTATGTCTGGCCCGGCTGCGGCGAGGCCTATGGTCTTGCCTATCTGGAAGCCCAGGCCGCCGGCCTGCCTGTCGTTGCGCAGGAAACGGCAGGGGTGCCAGCGGTGGTCAAGGCTGGGGTGACCGGCCTGCTGACGCCGGATGGCGATGTCGCCGCCTATGCCGAGGCTGTGACCGCCTTGCTTGACGACAGGCAAAGGCGCGACGCCATAGGGCAGACGGCGCGGCGCTTCGTGCTTGGGCAACGCTCGCTTGCGATGGCGGCGCAGGTTTTGAACGGAATTTTGCGGGACAATGCAGGAATAGGAGTGACGTGATGACCGACGGGATAGCCTGGGACCCTCTGTGCCGCGAGCTTGACCGCTGGCAGGCTGCCGGCCGCGTGGCGCGGTTCTGGCTGCGCGATGACGACGCCGTCGAGCCGACGCCGACGCTGGAGACGCTGATGGTACTGGCGGGCGAAAACGATATTCCGCTGACGCTCGCGGTTATTCCCGGCCTGACCGGTGAGGCCTTGGCCGCGCGCCTGGTGGAGGAAACAGCCATCACTGTTGTGGTGCATGGTTGGTCTCATACGAACCATGCAGGGCCTGAGGCGAAGAAGCAGGAACTCGGCGGCGAGCGGCCGGCGGATGCCGTGCTCGGCGAGTTGCGTGAAGGGTTCCGGCTGCTGGAGCGACTGCATCCGGCTCGCTTCCTGCCGATGCTGGTGCCGCCGTGGAACCGGATCGATGCGGCCCTCATCCCGGCGTTGCCGGAGCTCGGATTTGCAGCCCTTTCGGTCTATGGGCGGGCAAGGCAGGGCGGTCCGGTGCCGCTGCTCAACACCCATGTCGACATCATCGACTGGCACGGCACGCGGGGCGGACGGGGCGAGGCGGAATTGGTGGCCGAACTGGTCGCCGAGCTTCGCGACCGGTTTGCCGGCAGCGAGGAGCCTGTTGGCGTGCTCACCCACCATCTGGTGCATGATGCGGCGGCGTGGGATTTCCTGTCGGCCTTGTTTGCGATCACTGCCCGGCATCCCGCCGTCCGCTGGTCGGCGGCGTCAGCACTTCTCGAGACTTAGAACACTCGCGGAAAGCAGCGATCACGCGTGAACTCGCCCGAGAAACTCTCGCATGAGCGCTACGGCGTCATCGAGATGCGTCTCGAGCAGCCAGTGGCCGCCGGCCAGGATATGGAGTTCGGCATCCGGCAGATCGCGGAGATAGGCTCGCGCTGATTTTTCCGGCATGTAGTGGTCGTTCGGACCCCAGACAATCAAGGTCGGCGGCCGGTATTCGCTGAGGTATTTGCGGTGTTCCGGGAACCAGGCCCGGTTCTCCTCCAGTCCGGCGATCAGGTCTATGGCGATTTCCTTGCGCCGCGGCGTGATCAGCGACCAATGTAGTTTCCAGAGATCTGGCGGGATCGTATCGGCCAGATGGGGCGACAGATCGTTGAGGAATTCGTGCCTGAAGGCGGCCTCGCTGACCGCCTCCGCCAGCACCTTTCTCATCTCCGATCTTGGAAGCGTCCACGTCGCCTCAATATCCGCATACTTCGGTCCGAGGGCATCTTCATAGGGGATATCGCCATTCTGGATGATCAGCGCCACGATGCGCTGGGGGATTCTGATCGCCAACCGCGCACCGATAGGCGAGCCGAAGTCGTGGAGGTAGAGGACAAACCGGTCGACATTCATCGCACCGATGAAGGCCTCCAGCCAGGCAGCGTATCCATCGAAGCTGTAGTCGAAATCATCAGGCGTGCCGCTGTAGCCCGCACCCGGGAAATCCGGCGCAATCAGGCGCCAACGATCGGCAAGGCGCGGCATGAGATTGCGAAATTCATAGGATGAGCAGGGATATCCGTGCGGCAGCAACAAGACCGGCGCATCTTCTCGGCCGGCCTCGCGGTAAAAAGTCTCGACGCCTGCAACCGTCATCCAGCGATGTCGGACGAGAGTGGCCATCGGAAAGCTCCTCAGAATCGTTCGTCGTTCTCTTCACCTTCGGTCTTCGTCATACTGCTCGGCGCCTTCCACCGGTCGCAGCCACGGCTCGCGGCGTTTGACCCAGAGTTCGTAGCTCGGCACCAGAGGCGTCGGCGCCTCGGAGAGGATGCCAAGCTTGATTTCCGCCTCCTGGTCATCGGCGGAAAACAGCCGCGAACCGCACCCGGTGCAGAAATGCCGACCTTGGAACGTGGCGGTTTCCCCTGAATGTTCGAATTGGCCGGCGGGCCAGATCCCATAAAAGGTAAAGGCTGAACCGCTTTCTTGCCTGCAATCCGTGCAATGACAGATTCCAACGCGTAAGGGTTCGCCGCGGACAGAAATGCGCACCTGCCCGCAGAGACACTTTCCGGAAAGCACGGTCATGACGGATGCCTGTTTCGTTGATTTTGCGCTGCGGGGAAAACGGTCCGGCCCAGCATCTGTTCCGTCGTGACGTTCGCAGGCCTGCTCAGTTCGACGTAGTCGAAGAGCCTCGGACTGGACAGGATAACGGAGGCCTTTAGCGGAGCTGCTAGATCACCACGATCTGATTGTCGCGCGCGGCAAAGGATTCGGGGAAGGCTGCCTGCGCTTGCGTTTCCATCTCCGCCAGCTGTTCGTCGGTGCGGGAGGGGGCGTGGTGGAAGAGCGCGAAGCGCTTGGTGCCCGCCATTTTCGCAAGCTCGGTGCCATGCTGCCAGGTCGAATGGCCGAAGCCCTTGAAGCGCTGCATCTCGTCTTCATTGTAGGTGCAGTCGTAGACGACGAGATCGGCGTCCCGCATCATCTCCAGCGAGACCGGATCATAGCTGCCGGGAATATGCTCGATGTCATAGACGAGAGCGACCGAACGGCCCTGCCATTCGATGCGGTAGCCGATGGCGCCGCCCGGATGGTTCAGCATGAAGGTCTTGATCTCGATGCCCTTGTGAGGGGTCAGCACCTGACCGGCATGGAAATCGCGGAAGTTCATCGTCGCCTGGCAGATGTCGGTCTTGACGGGAAACCAGGGCGGGCTGATGAACTGCTCGACCATTTCGCGCGTGCTCATCTTGCCATCGAGATGGCCGGACCAGATGTTGACGTTGATCGAGGGGTAATAGATCGCCTTGAAGAAGGGCAGGCCGATGATGTGGTCGTAGTGGCAGTGGCTGAAGAACAGATCGACGTCGCTGACGCTGTCGGCGATCATCGATAGCCCAGCCTCGCGCAGGCCGGAGCCTGCGTCGAAGATCATCCGATGTTTTCCGCAGCGAATTTCGATGCAGGAAGTGTTACCGCCGTAGCGATCGAACTCGGGGCCCGACACGGGAATACTGCCGCGGACGCCCCAAAATTTTACCTGAAACAAATCTGTCGTCATCGTTCTTCAAACCGGCCTTCCCACGTCGCCATCGTAGTCATTGTTCATCCCGATGCGAAGCAGTAGAATTCCACGGGTTTGCCTGCGGCCCCTTTCATTCTCCTAACCGCTAGCGGAAGAAGAAGTAGATTTTCCTAAGCAATCGGCTTTCGCTTCGGAAAGCAACCCAGTATGGTTGGTTTTCGGTAAACGGGCTGCTGAGGGCGGGGACATTTTCCCGTACGTCATGCTTATTAGATGGTTGCGCGCGATTGAAAAAACAATTGCCGCCCTGTTGAGCCGAAAAATCCAGTTTTAGGAGCAGCGCGAAAAGCCGCGCCAAAGGGCTTGGCCCCACAGGCATTTGGCGCAGTATTGTGGTCAGGCCCTGCTCGACCCAGTCGCCTCCGCGTTCTCCGGGCAAACCAGCATCATATGAGGAAATTCTAATTCCTATTCTGCGAATGCTTCCTTGATTGAGAATGCCAGAAAGAGATATATCCGACGATACAGAAAATATAAGAGACTCGCCATGTTGCAGCCGGTTATCAACGAGACCATTGCCGAGAGCAGCTACAGGCGCATTCGAGCCGACATCATTTTTGGTCGGCTGACCCCCGGACAAAAGTTGAAGCTGGAAAGCTTGAAGGAGTCCTACGAGACCAGCATCAGTACACTTCGAGAAGTGCTCAATCGGCTGTCGTCCGAGGGGCTTGTCGTTGCCGAGGGACAAAAAGGTTTCGAAGTGTCTCCAGTGTCCGTTTCGGACCTCAAGGAGACTGCGGCGCTGAGGCTTCTGCTGGAAACACATGCGCTAGAGCAGTCGTTCTTGCATGGCGACGTGGAGTGGGAAGCTCCGCTGGTATCGGCGCATTACAAATTGGCGCGGATGGAACAGGTGATGGCAACCGGCGACACCAGCAGGGCCGAGGACTGGAAGCGCTACGACTGGGAGTTCCACCAAGCGCTGATATCCGCCTGCGGGTCGAAACTACTGATGGAGACGCATTCGGTGATCTTCGACAGATATCTCAGATATCAGATGGTTGCCTTGTCCTATCGAGGCGATGTCGCCGCCAATGAACACCAACAGCTTTTGGATGCGGCATTGCGACGGGATGCGGAGAYGGCCAAGCAGGTGCTTGTGCTGCATATTCAAGGCGGGGTCGAACATGCGCTGGCGCGAGGGACGCTGAGATAGAAATGATCCGGACGTTTCTCTTTGAGCTTTAGGTCCACCACGTAAATTGCATTTCGGCGAAACCAGGAAAAGCCATGCTCAAGCAAGTCCACGACCCGGCTGAAACAGTAAGCGATGTCGTCTTTCGGCAGATCCGCGAGGATATCATATCAGGGACATTGCCGCCGGGGGCCAAGATCAAGCTGGAGCAGGCAAAGGAGCGCTACTCCATCGGCATTTCATCGCTGCGCGAAATTCTGAGCCGCCTGACCACGGAAAACCTCGTTGTCGCCGAGGGGCAGCGTGGCTTCGAAGTCAGCCCTGCTTCGCGCCGCGAACTTCTGGAGCTCGCCGACCTCAGGATCGTTCTTGAAACACATGCGATCGGCCTTGCCTTCGCTGCGGGAAATCTTGAATGGGAGGGGCGCATCGTCGCCGCACATCACCGACTGGCTGCTGCTGAACGCAAGCTCCTCGCCGGCGATGTCTCGCGGACCGTCGACTGGGTCCGATACGACTGGGAGTTCCATCAGGCGATCGTCTCTGCCTGCAATTCAGCGACGCTGATGGCGACATTGTCATCCGTCTTCGACCGCTTTCTTCGTTACCATATGC
>NZ_JBFUAY010000276.1:0-5084 GCF_056406015.1 Rhizobium sp. P1_E1
ACGCTGGAAGGAAAGCATCCGGCTCGCCATGCTTCTGCCGCTGCTGCTGCCGGAGGTGCTGACGGCGATATCGCTGTTGTTCTTCGTCTATTCGATGGGCATGGGCACACGAACGATCGCGGCGATGATCATCGGCCATTGCCTCATCACCCTTCCCTTCGTCTTCATCAACGTTTCGGCGGCAATGGAGTCCTACGACGCATCCTGGAGCCTGGCAGCCAAGAGCCTCGGCGCCGGGCCATTGACGCGGTTTCGCCGCATCATGCTGCCGCTGATCAAGCCTGGCGTGATTGGCGGATGCCTGTTCGCCTTCATCATATCCTTTGACACGTTCACCATATCCTTCATGCTGAAGAACGTGGGAACCRCCACGCTTCCAATCCAGCTCTACGACTATCTGCGCACGAATTTCACACCGGAGGCCGCCGCCGTATCGACGGTCTCAATCGTGCTGACCTTGTTCATCGTCATCTTGTCGGAGAAAGTGCTGGGCCTTCGCATTCACCGCTTCTGATCAGCTCTTTGGTAGAGAATGATCTGAACCCTTCAAACTGGACTCTTTTTCGTCAATGTTTCCAGTGAGCCTCCCTCTGCAGCGCCGACCGAAGCCATGCTTTTTGGGCAGGCAAGCTCACCTGTTCGAACGGTTGCAAGGTCCTCGTCGGCGGCACGGGAACCGGAAAGAGCCATCTCGCCATCGCGATTGCCCGTGCACTGATCCGCAACGGAACACGCGGGCGCTTCTTCAACGTCGTCGATCTGGTCAATCGGTTGGAAACGGAAACGCGCAGCGGCAAGCAGGGGCGGACGGCCGACTATCTCAACCGCCTCGACTTCATCATACTGGATGAACTCGGCTATCTGCCATTTGCCCAGGCGGGCGGCCAACTCCTGTTCCATCTGATCAGCAGGCTCTACGAGCGCACGTCGATCATCGTCACCACGAACCTGGCGTTCGGCGACGCCAAAATGACGAGCCGCTTCGCAAGCATCGAGAGCTCGGCCGGGTCCTCGAAATCCTGCATGAGGAATTCGAGGACGCGCTGAAGGAAGGCACGGCCGACTTCAAGAAGCGCGGCAGGATCCTGAAGATTCTTCTGTTCGGCTCCTACGCCAAGGGCGGATGGGTGGATGAACCCTTCACCATGAAGGGGTATCGCTCCGATTTCGATCTCTTGATCATAGTCAACAACCGCAAGCTCTGCGAGTTCGCCGAATACTGGCACAAGGCAGCGGATCGGCTGATCCGGGACAAGTCGATCGAAACGCCGGTGAGCTTCATCGTCCACTCCAGACGCGAGGTGAATACCTACCTTAAGGAGGGGCAGTATTTCTTCTCGGACATTCGCAAGGAGGGCATCGTTCTCTATGAATTGGACGATGAGCCACTGGCGGAGCCCGAGCCGCTTTCGATAGAGGATCGGCTTCGCGTCGCGAAGGAGCATTTTGACCAACGGTTTCGAGCGGCAACTCGTTTCTTGGAAATAGGCCACTTGGCGATAGATCGTGGATATGCAGAGAATGCTGCTTTCGAACTTCATCAATCCCTCGAGCAAGCATATTCTTGCGTTCTGCTCACCCTCACCAACTATGGCCCGCCATCGCACAACATCAAGTTCCTTCGCTCACTCGCCGAGGAGCAGGACCGCCGGCTGGCCGAAGCCTTTCCACGTGATCAGCACAAGGAACGCGCTTGGTTCAATACATTGAACGAGGCCTATGTGAAGGCGCGCTATTCGAAACATTACGAGATCAGCGAGGAGGCGCTGATTTGGCTCGGTGAGCGGACGACCGTCCTGCTTGAATTGGTCGGGGCCGTTTGCTCCGAGCACCTCGAAAAGCTCAAACACGACAGCCACTAGCAGTGGTGTGGCTCACGTTACTGATCGGTGAAATCGTTTGCCCTCAGTACGCCCCGGGTCGCGATAGGTGGAAGGCCGAAGGCTAGATCCAAGCTTAAAGATGGCTTCAATTGGCCCGAGGGTGAACCTACGCCTGGGCTGAATTTCAAGCGTCATCCGACGACATGGATCCAGCCATGAGGGCTCCTTTGCACCGCCACATCTGCTTTTAAAAGAGAGAATCCGTCGCGAAGATCGAGCCCAATCCACGACCATTTCGTGTGGGGTCGCCGGAAATCTGCTCCAAATCTAGACCTGACCGGTGATTTCAATAATCCGTTTGGATGAGAGATCGTGCCCACTGTGCCGCGTGCAGTTCCATGGAGAAACTCCGGTTGCTCATCATGGAAGGCGATCACGGATTGGGGCGGCGAGGACAAGGTGGGAGCGGAGCAGCGGTTACGGTCCGATCATCTTAAACCGAAATAAAAAAGGCCCTGCGACGACAACACTGGCGCCGACTGTCGGCAAAGGTTTCCCGTCAGCGGACGACGGCAATCACCGGAATTCCGGCTTCCTCCGCAGCGCGAAGGAGTGCGGTACGCGCTGCCTTTGCTGGGATATTACCTTTAATGGCATCGAGACATGTTCTTACCGCCGCGATGTATTCCTTGCCATCGTCTGTCGGCCAGGCGGCGACAAGAGCCTCGGCAACCTCACGGAGTGATCGTATCAGCCGATGCTTTTCTTGTCCGCTCATCACAAGCATCAGGGGAGCGAAATCTTCGCTTCTATGCCAATCCACTATACCGACCGTTTGCACGAATAGCCGCCTTTATTCCTAAAATGCGACGCCGGACATGGATCGGCAACGCTTCACCAGGGAGGTTCTGACTGGATACAGCAACATCGCTAAAACCTCCCTGGTGTCCTTTCAACAAGGATGAGCAAAATTTAAGTCGGATAGCGCCGAGTGGAAGACGGACCTAAGTCGGACTGGCCGGCCCAGGACCTGCTTCTCATATCAGGCTTGAGGTAACATGAAGTTCCGTGGAGGGGCGGAACAGGAGGAGAGTATGAAGTTCGGCCCCAATAGTCATGAAGACCGCTGTTCGGAAGGCCACAGTGCGGCCTCCACTATCGCAACGATATCAGCAGCTCTTTCCGTCGATCCTGACATTGACAGCAGTGCCATCGAGATCAGGATGCTTGGCCCCGTCGTTCTGCTCGAAGGCTACATAACAAATGCTCCAGACCGCGACAAAGCCATCTCAATCGCAGCGATGATCGTCGGCCAGGAAAACGTCCAGGACCGGATGTTGAGCCGTTTCCCCATGCAGTAGTGGCGGTATCCATACGGGCTGAGACCAAGGTCCGATGTAGCCCCGGCACGAAGTCCCAGCTCTGGAACAGTTTTTCTGTTTGACGGTTTCGCCCTCCACCGGAACCAACCGCGTCAAAGGAGAAAAACAGATGAATATCAAAGCAGTAGGAATTGCCGCCAGCATCCTGTTGGTATCGACGTCAGCCTTCGCGCAGTCGTCAACGGTGACAGGTGCGGTAGGCGGAGCTGCCACGGGCGCGATTGTCGGTGGTCCGGTGGGTGCTGCTGTCGGTGGCATCGTCGGCGGCGTGGCAGGCAGCGTCATCGATCCGCCGCCTCAGAAAGTGATCACTTATGTCCAGCAGGCTCCGGCCCCGACCGAACGCGTCGTGGTGAAGGAGAAGGTGGTTGTAGGACAGCCCCTGCCGGAGACCGTTGTCGTGACACCAGTCCCCGATGATCCGAAATATGCATACGCGATCGTCAACGATCAGCGTGTGATCGTCGAACCTTCTTCCCGAAAGGTCGTCCAGGTCATCCAATGACCGACGGACCGGCTTAGGCCGTTTTTCTAACAGTGAGGGCACGCATGCGACGCATGAGAATGCGAGGCGGCATCGCGTGCCCGAATTCTCGGAGATTGATCATGAAAAGCAACCATCTCACCATGCTCATGGCAGCGTTGTCACTGAGCGTGTCGCCCCTTGCAACATTGCCGGCAGCAGCCCAGCAGGACACCAAGAGCAGCGGCCAGGCCCAATCCGGTTCTCAGACGGGCACGGACTCCGGTTCGCAGTCCGGCTCCAGCGCCGCCGGAACCGGCACCGACTGCACCCCCGACGCGTCGGGAGCCTGCCCGCAAGGCAAGGGCCAATCATCGCAGCAGAAATCTGGCCAGGGCTCGGATACCCAGAAGAGCGCCGAGCAGCCTTCCCAGGACAAGTCTTCGACGAGTGGAAGCGCCTCCGGCAAGGCTTCGACGGAAACCAAGCCTGGATCGCAAGACGCCGGTAGCGGCACGACGACCGAACAGAAGCCCACCGCCAAGTCCGGCACCACCGATAACAGCGGCGCAGCCACTTCAGGTACGAAGAGCAGCACGCAAAATGCCAAGCCTGCAGAGGGCACGGATAGCGGCACCCCCACGCAGAGCGGTGATGCGTCCAAACAGTCGACCGATCAGAATTCGTCGACGACCAACAAAAGCTCGTCTGAAACAAACGTCAATAACAATAACACGACAAACAATCAGACGAACACCAAGACCAACGTCAACATCTCGGTCGAGCAGCAGACTGAAATTCGCACTGTGGTGAAGGAGGTCCATGTCGAGCCGGTGAAGGAAGTCGACTTCACGGTTTCCGTCGGGGTGAAGATCCCGAAAAAGGTACGGCTGGAACCGCTACCGCCGCGCATCGTGAAGATCGTTCCGCAATATGAAAGCTACCGCTTCTTCATCCTTGCCGACGGGCGGATCGTCATCGTCGATCCTTCTGCATTCACCATCGTCTACATCATTGCGGCATAACCGCCAGCGCCTCGGCGGCCATCCGCCGCCGGGGCGCTGTGCGAAATTCCGCGCGCGGTCAGCACGGTATGGGCAATCTGGCGTTGGAACATCGAAGGTGGCACGATACGAAAGCTCGGTACACAGGACCTATTATCCGAGGATTTGTATCATCTTCGTATGGCGAGGAAAGGTGCCCGATCGAATAGGATGCCCTGGTTCGGGGCTCAAAGCAGGGGGACAGGAAGCGATCACGCGTTATGTCAGCGTGGGCGGCGTGGTTGGCCGAAGCCCCATGGCGGACGGGCGCCTATAGCGAGGGGTTGCAGGAGGGCGCGGGTCACCAGCAGTGTCAGCTGTTCGAATGCAAGCCTGGCGTTTCGTTGCCCGCGGGACGGTGTATTCGTAGCAC
>NZ_JBFUAY010000277.1:0-5082 GCF_056406015.1 Rhizobium sp. P1_E1
CGATCGTGCAGGTCGGCGTCACAGGAGACGTCCCGATCCCTCTCAACGCCATCGTTGGCAAGGAGCTTCAACTCCACGGAACGCAGCGCTTCCACGAGGAATTCGCGACCGCCGTCGAGTTGATCTCCAGCCGCAAGATCGATGTGCGACCGATCATCAGCCACAGCCTGCCGCTTGAAGAAGCCACCGCAGCCTTCACCCTCGCCGGTGACCGCACGGCGGCCTGCAAGGTGCAACTGACCTTTTAAAACGTGTCGCGGAACTCACACCTCTGCTCGGCGGGCGATGAGCAATCGAATCCGCTCGGCCGACGCGTCTACGCGCGCCTGGCTGCCCCGACGGCATTGCCGCCGCAGCCTTTCACGACGATCGGAGCAAAGATCTACCTCGCCTATCGCGAGTGGAGTGCAGGATCCGAGCGACGAGGGACGACATCACCATTATATCACCCGACGGCTCATCCGGCTGGACGGTGAGCCATTCCCGCAATGCCGAATCGATCGGTTCGCTATAAATAAACGCTATAGCGGCAGAGTGGAGTTGTGTTGGCCAGCGACGCTTTCCTGAACCTACTGTGACGGTGTCAGCGCTGGGCTGACACAACAAGAACCGCGGAAAGCGGTCAGGAGTACGCTGGGCCATATGCCAAGCGTTTGCACCCGAGAACATGGAGTGGGAACATGAAACTTACCGTAAGCCGCAGAGCACTTTTCATTTCTACTGCAATCCTTTCGCTGTCGGTTGCCGTTTCCGGCCTGCCAGAGATCGCGCTGGCAGCGGACGGGACGATCAAACTCGGGCTTGTTGCGCCGATGAGCGGTCCGAATGCGCGCTACGGCGCATTTTCGATGCATGGAGCCGAACTCGCCGTCAAAGACATCAATGATGCCGGCGGCATCGATGGGATGAAGATCGAACTCCTCAACGCCGACAGCCAGGGCACGCCGGTCGAAGGCGTCTCGGCCGCCCGTCGTCTGATTGACCAGGATGGCGTCGACTTCATCATCGGTGATGTTTCCAGCTCGGTGACGCTCGCCATTCAGCCCGTCGCGGAAGATGCCGAAGTGCTTCTCCTGAATGCGGCGTCGTCCAATCCGAAGATCACCTACCAGGCCGGCGTCGGCGGCTTTAAGTGGACCTATCGCAACTATCCGACAGATGAGAACCGGGCGCTGATCGTCGCCAAATATGCTGCAGAGCAGCGCGGCTTCACCAAGTTCGCCGTGCTCTCGGTCGACAGCGACTATGGCCGCTCGGCGATCACCTTCACGAAGAAATACCTGCCTGACTTCAAGGGAGAGATCCTCAGCGAAGACTACTACAAGGAAGGCGAAGTCGACTTCCGCAGCGTTCTCGCCAAGATCCGCGACAATGGCGCCCAGGCCATCATCATGTACGGCCTCGCCGATACGACGCCCATCATCGCCCGCCAGATGATCGAACTCGGAATAGCCGGCAAGGTCGCGCTGATCGGTAATGGCGAGTTCAACACGGAAAAGACCATCAAGTCAGCCCCTTCGGCGCTCGAAGGTGCCGTCGAAGCCGCCGCTTGGCTTCCACAGTTCGACTCGCCCGAAAGCAAGGCTTTCGTCGAGAAGTTCACGRCCGCCTACAATGAAGCCCCGAATAACCACGCCTACGTTCACTGGGATACCGTCAATCTCCTCGCAACGGCGATCAAGCAGGCCGGCAGCGCGGATAAGGTGAAGGTTCGCGATGCACTCTCGAAGATCAAATATAAGAGCCCGGTTGGCGAAGTCACTTTCGACGACCACAACCAGGCCCGATTGCCGATGATCTTGCTGCAGATCGAGAACGGCAAGCCGAGCATCAAAGGTGCATATACCGCGGACATTCAATATCCTGCCAACTAATCTGCCGGGAGGAGTACGCCCATGCTCTCGACCATAGTTGAGCAATCTATGAATGGAATCGTCACTGGTTCCGTTTACGCAATCGTCGCCGTCGGCATGACCATGATTTTCGGCGTGCTGAGAGCCATCAACTTTGCTCACGGCGAGTACTACATGCTCGGCACGTTCGGGGCCTGGTTTGCGATCGACTATCTCGGCCTGTCCTACGAAGCCTCGATTGTCGTGGGGGTTCTTGCGACAATCGCCGTTGCCTATGTGGTCGGGCAACTCGTCATGCGCCGGATGGTCGGCGCGCCCGCTGAGTCGGGCGTGCTCGCCACCCTTGGCATCGCGCTGATCCTGCAGAACACCATCATTCTCGTCTTCGGCGGAGGCTACAAGTTCTTCGCCGGAGGCTATATCGAACCGGTTTCCATCCTGGGCTTCAGTCTGGCCCAGCAGCGCATTCTCATTCTCGTCGTCTGCCTGTTGGTGTTCATCGGCCTCGAACTGATGGTCAGCTACACCCGCCTCGGAATGGCGATGCGCGCCGTTTCCCAGAACGTCGAGTGCTGCAGCGTCGTCGGCATCGATGTGCCGCAGGTGGTGCTTCGAACCTTCATGCTGGGGGCGGCACTCGCCGCGCTTTCAGGTGTTCTGACGGCGCCGGTCAACGTCAGCGTCTATGGCGGCATGGGCGAACTGATCACGTTCAAGACGCTGCCGATCATTATCATGGGCGGTTTGGGGAATGTGCGCGGCACTTTCGTCGCGGCGATGATCCTTGGCGTTGCCGAGAGCTTGGTCGCCACCTATGTCGGCCTGCAATTCCGCGACACCGTCGGCTTCGCCACGTTGATCCTGATGCTGATGTGGCGACCGCATGGCCTCTTTTCGACGCAGGCGCGCTTCTAGCAGCTGCGCCCGCCGACCTTTCTCGAACGACCGAGGACTCGACATGTCTCTGACGGAAACCGCTCAACAGGCACGCAGGCGCGACCTTCGCATACCGCTCGCCGCAGTCCTGGTTGTCCTAGCACTCGCCGCGCCGTTCATCGGCAGCCGCTACATCACCCATTCCCTGATCATCGCCCTGATTTTCATGCTTCCGGCACATGGGCTCAATCTGCTTGTAGGGTATACCGGTCTTCTGTCATTGGCCCAGGCCGCGTTCTTCGGTATCGGTGCCTATACGGCAGGTCTTCTCGCCGTAACCTATGGAACGCCATTCTACGTCAATCTCATCGCTGCGGGCGCCGTCTCGGGGGCCCTTGCCCTTCCGCTCGGCATTCCCGCCTTGCGGCTGCGCTCGACGTCCTTTGTMATGTGTACCCTGGGTTTCGTGATCATTGGCCAGGCCATCGCCAAGAACTGGATCTCGCTCACCCGCGGCGACATGGGACTATCGAGCATTCCAAAACCATACTTCGAGCTAGGCCCGCTTTCGTTCACGGTGTCCGGTACGACAAACTTCTACTATCTTGCCCTGATCATCGGGACCCTCGCCACCTTCGCCGTCTGGGCAATCGTCCGCTCGCCCGCCGGGCGCAACATGGTGGCGATCCGTGAGAACGAAACCCTCGCCGAATCTCTCGGCGTTCCCACATGGCACTACAAGCTGATCGTCTTCATGATCAGCGCCGTGTTTGCCGGGATCGGCGGCTGCCTTTACGCCTATTACCTGACGGTCGTCAGCCCGCTGACCTTCCAGATGTACTATTCGACGACGATGCTGATCATCGTGCTCGGAGGCGGGGCGGGCATGATTTCCGGCACTGTCTTCGGAAGCCTGCTCTTCGTCGGACTGACGGAGGCGCTGCGCATTACACCGGAACTGCGCATGATCGCCTATGGCGTCTGCCTTCTCGTCCTCGTTTTCTGGTTCAAGAAGGGCTGCGCGCCACTCATCAATCGCTTCTGGAATGCGATCGGAGGCGCGAAATGACCAGTCATCTTCCCCTTCTCGAGATCAAGAACCTCAGCAAGTCCTATGGCGCGGTCAAGGCCGTCGACGATGTCAGCATTCACATCGACCGAGGAGAGATCGCAGGTCTGATCGGACCGAACGGTTCCGGCAAGTCGACTTTCTTCGATTGCAGCACAGGCCTTGCGAAGCCGGACGCCGGCACGGTGGTCCTTGATGGACAGGACATAACCGGCTGGTCCTTGAACCGCATCGCCAGGGAAGGCCGCATGCTGCGATCTTTCCAGAAGACCGTCACCTTCAAGTCGCTCGATGTCGAGGAGAACCTGGTAATCGCCGGTCAGATGTTCACCTTCCCGTCCATTGCATCGACCTTCGGCCTCGGAAAGATGTCCCGCCAGCGCATCGATGGTCTCAGGGAGAGAGCCCGCGACCTGATCAAGATGGCGGGTCTCTGGGATGTGCGCCACCAGCCGGCGGGCAATCTGTCGGGCGGACAGCAGAAGCTCATCCAGTTCGCATCCATGCTGATGCCTGAACCGAAGCTCATCCTGCTGGACGAGCCGATGGCCGGGATCAATCCGAAGATCATCGAACGCGTCGTCGACACCATCCGCTATGCGAATAAGTCGCTCGGCGTGAGCTTCCTGGTGATTGAACACAATATCGATGTTGTCACCAGCATCTGCCAGCGCGTCATCGTGCTCGACCAGGGAGCCAAGCTCGTCGAAGGCTTGCCGGGCGATATCATTCAGGATCAACGCGTCAGGGAGGCCTATCTTGGCGGGTAATTCGAACCTTCTGATCCGCGACCTGCGCGCAGGTTACGGCAATCTGGATATTCTGAACGGCGTCGACCTCGACGTGCCCGCCGGACAGTTCGTGGCGCTCATGGGGCCGAACGGAGCGGGCAAGTCGACGCTTCTCAAAACGCTCTATGGCATGACCACGATCAAGCAGGGCAACATCGACTGGCGCGGCAAGAACATCGCGGGCTGCAAGTCGCGAGCCATTCTGGGTGAGGGGATTTCCTTCGTGCCTCAGGGGCGCTGCAACTTTCCCGTCATGAGCGTCGACGAAAATCTTCAGATGGCCGCCTATACTCTCCGCGACGCCAAGGTGAAGGCCGACCGCGATTACGTCTACGACCTCTTTCCGATCCTCAAGAAACGCCGTGCGACGCTCGCCGGCAATATGTCCGGCGGCGAACAGCAGTTGCTCGAAGTGGCGATGGCGGTGCTGCAGCGGCCGAAGGTGCTGCTGGTCGACGAGCCCTCGGTCGGGCTGTCGCCGGCCGCGATCGGC
>NZ_JBFUAY010000278.1:0-5070 GCF_056406015.1 Rhizobium sp. P1_E1
AGGTGTTGAAGATGCGGATGATCTTGATCTCGACGCCGTGCGTGTTGTGGAAGTCGAAGAACAGCGTCTCGGCGCACCGCTTGCCCTCGTCATAGCAGGAGCGCGGCCCGAACGAATTGACGTTGCCCCAGTAGCTTTCGACTTGCGGATGGACGTTCGGGTCGCCGTAGACTTCGGAGGTGGATGCCTGGAGGATGCGTGCGCCGGTGCGCGCGGCCAGCTCCAGAAGGTTGAGGGAGCCCAGCACGCAGGTCTTCGTCGTATGGACCGGATCGGCCTGATAATGCGGGGGCGATGCCGGGCAGGCGAGGTTATAGATCTCGTCGACTTCCAGATCGAGTGGCTGGACGATATCGTGGGCGACGACATTGAAGCGATCGACGCCCCTCAGATGGGCGATATTGCGCCGCATGCCGGTGGAAAAGTTGTCGAGGCAGATCACCTGGTGTCCGGCGGCCAAAAGCGTCTCGCACAGATGTGATCCGAGGAAACCTGCACCGCCGGTGACAAGAACTCTCTTGGGCGCACGAGATTTTCCGGATGAATAACTTGCGTCATGAGACGAAGCTTGCGCAGAGCGCGCACGAATCTTACCAAGGTAGTTCATGACTATCCCCCGTGTTTTTCAGCTTTTTCTGTGGAATTTTCTATATTTACTTCGGCATTGTGCGAAACTAAGTCGTTCTATCAGGCGAATGCTTTATTATTCCGGTTTTTCTTTTGGAAAGAACCGATGTTTATTTAGATACAGCCAAGGGAGGCAATTGTCGTTATCCCCACATCCTGAAAATTATCGCTCCGTACATTTCTGAGCGGAAAGGAATATGATAAACAACTTATGGAGGTGGCTCGTCGGGCACTTCCGCTTTTTCAGACAGAGTTCTCCGGGGATTTCAGCTGCAAAAACAATTGCTTTTCTGAATTTCCATGGCTTGGGTCGGGTTATGCGCTGGAGGAATTAATGGCTACAGGGTCTGAATCCGACGATGATCCTGCCGCGGAACTGCGGCCGGCGCAGATGGAGCGGCGGCGCTGGGCACGTGAACCGGCCATGCGCAAGGAACGACCACCCCATGCCTCCCCTGCACTCGTGCCACTGCGATTCTCGACGCAGGACCTGCCACCGGCAGAACAATTCCAGGCCTGGCGGGCACATATGGCGCCGCTCGTGGATGTTCATTTGCCGGAGGGAAAATCACCGGAAGACGGGTTCCTCGCGGAGCAGATCGGCTGGCATCTCGGCAATATCCTCATCGTCCAGCAGCGCGCGCAGGCCCACAGATATATCCGCGATCAGGCCATGCTTCGATCGAGCCCCATCGACCATTGGAACGTCGGCCTGCACCGCAGCGGCCAGGCCTRGACCGAGGTCAACCGTCGTGTCACCGAGACCGGTGCCGGCGAGATATTGTTCATGTCTCTCGGCAGCCCCTATCGCGGACGGATGACAGATACCGAAGCTTTGCTCGTGTTCCTGCCGTATGAGCTGCTGGCGCGCGATGCGAGCCTTCTCCAGAGCGCCGGCAACACGGTTCTCTCGGGCAGCCACGCCGAGTTGCTATCGGGCTATCTCACGGGCCTCGAAACGAACCTCGGCAATCTGACGATAGAGGAAGTGCCCCGGATCATCCAAACCATCGGCGATATGGTCGTTGCGGCCGCCGCATCGTCCGCAAAGACTGATACCGGTCAAAACCAGACCAACATGGGACTGATGGAGCGGGCGCACCGCTACATTCACGTCAATCTCCATTCGGAAAAGTTGACACCGGACATGATATGCCGCGCGTTGGGAATTTCGCGTACGCGGCTTTACCAGCTGTTTGAGGCGAGCGGAGGCGTGCTCAATTATATTCGCAAGCGGCGATTGCTGCAGGCCTATGCGGATCTCAGCAATTCGGCCGACCACAGGCCGATTTCAGAAATCGCAGAAGCCGCCGGTTTCGAGGTCGCCGCCAATTTTACGCGCGCCTTCATCCACGAATTCGGGCTGAGCCCGCGTGAAATCCGAAGGACAGTGGCAACCCAACAGCGGCCGGCTCCGGCCATCAGCTCCACGCGGCGCTACGGAAAAACGATCGGTGATTGGCTGGCCCTGACGGGTTGATTCGGCACGCCGCTTGCTAAGGACCGTTTCTCAGCTGAGCCCGAAATCTCCCCCTCCCCGTCATCTCCCGCAAGCCGAGCTCCCCCACAATCCGCCGCGCCGCCTGGCGGCGTCACCCCGAGCGCTTTTTCGACCACGCCTGCCGAGACAAGCGGTTTTGCCATGACCCGCTCCGGCAGCTTTGACGACGTCGGCCTCCCATCCAGCTTCCATTCAATCATCAGTCGCGTCGGCGCCAGCCGGTCATGCTCCTTCAGTCCGATTTCGGCAGCCGCATTCAGCCCCTGGGCAATGGCCAGCAGCCGGGTTTCGCGATCGCGATGCCCGCGCTGATCGAAGGGAATGGGACGGCCACATCGCGGGGCGTCGTGGAGGACAAGGTCCTCGAGGTGGACGAGTTCGCCGCCGAGCCACAACCAGGTGCAGGCGTCAATGAAGTGGGATCGTTCGATCCAGCCCACACCGACCGGCGAATGGGCGATGCGCCCGTCGAGACGCACCAGCGCGATCCTGGCGTCCGGAATCGGCCACAGGAGGCTGGTCAGGTGATTTTCGTAGAAACCTAACACATTGACATCATGGTAAACGTGTCCTTAATTGGAAGTGATCTCCGGCATTACTTCCGCGATCGCTGACGATCGCGACAGCGGCGTTTCACTTCCGACAACTACCAATTGTCGATGGTGACGCGATCAAAGTCCGCGCAATTCCCTTCGGCTGCTCTTGGCTCGAAGATTTGGCGGCGGGTTTTCAGCGTCAAAGCCTGCAGTCGAGCAAGAGGCTGTACCTAACCTCCTCCAGATCCTCGGATTTCGGGCTCTTTGCCCATGGCAAGCCCCCAGCGCGTGTTCTCGGCCTCCGATGAGCCGTCCTCCATCTCGACCTCGTTTCCGCGCCCGACGGCTTCCTATTCTGATCATAAAACACGCTTGCAAAGGAACGTTTACTGACGCATACATTATCTGTACAAACCGCCGCTATAGACGACATCGGAGTTCCATGGCGAGACCCGCAATCCCCAATCCCCATCCTGCTCCCCAGAGGCTGATTGGATACGCGCGTGTGTCGACAGAAGACCAGATCAATGACGCCCAAGTGGACGAGTTGCGAGCGGCTGGTTGCTATCGCATCCATCAGGAGCACGGATCCGGGGCATCAAGGGTGAGGCCCATCCTGAGGAAGCTTCTCCGCGAACTTGTCGCGGGCGACGTGCTCGTTGTCGTCCGGTTGGATCGGCTGGCGCGCTCCGTTAGCCATTTGCTTGCTGTCATCGAAGACCTAGAGAAAAGGGGCGTTCACTTCCGGTCCCTCCGTGATCCAATTGACACCTCGACGCCGCAAGGCATGTTTTCTCTGCAGGTATTGGGTGCCGTAGCCCAGCTCGAGCGTGCGCTCATCGCAGAGCGAACCAAAGCCGGCATGAAGGCGGCTAAAGCGCGGGGGCGGCTCGCCGGCAATCCAGGACTTCGCGAGCGCCGACCGGAAGCTATCCGTGCTGTCTCTGCCGCCCGCAATCGGGCTTATCTGGACGAACTGATCTCATCGGCGCAGACATGGTTGCCGACTGTTCGCAAGCTGCGGCCGCAACATAGTTGGGACAATGTGGTGCTGATCCTTAATCGCATGGGCCACAGCTGGACGGTCGAACGCTTGCGCCGGGCAGTTCACCGGATGGTACGCGAAAAGCTTGCGGAGCCAGAACTGCTCGCCCGCTCTCCTCGGCGGCCGCCCGAGGACAATCTGATGAAGCTGGTCGCCGCGATCGCGATCGCCGATCCCGACCTATCGCTTCGAGAGATTGCTGCGCAGTTGGACCAGATGCATGAGCGACCGCCGCGTGGTGGCCGGAAATGGCAGCCGTCTTCAGTGAGGGCGCTGTTGGACGAAGCGCGCCGCTTCGGACTCATACGCTTATGAGTGCTGGTCGTGACGCGGCTGAACGAGGCGCGCTTGATTGGCGACATATGGTTTGCCGCCCTTTTGGATATAGTCGATTCTAACCTTTCAAGGTGCTCTCTGGGTCTCCGCGACAGCCTTCGAGCATCACATGAGCGAGAGGATTCATTTCTATCACTCATCGCAAGGGATTATGGTGAGTTATAGAAAGGGTGCCTATAACCGCCAATTTGGCCTCGATGCCGACAATCGGCCATCAACGMCGCAAGAGCGCGGCATCGCGGAAATGATGCTCGATGTGTACGACACTTGGTCCGCCCCGCTCAACGACGAAACCTGTTTCGCTGGCACGGCATGATGATGACAGGCAATCGCCATCTTGGAGCGATCGGCGCATATCGAACGCATGAAGATGCCATGCAGATTGTGCCCGGCCGTCAGGACAATCCGACCGTCCACTATGAAGCCCCACCATCAAGGCGGGTCCCCGCGGAAATGGCGGCCTACACCAAGTAGTTCAACAAAACCGCGCCACCCGGTTAACTCCCCTTGCCCGATCTTACCCGTGCCGGCGTAGGCCATTTGTATTGCGAAAGCATCCGTCCGTTTGAAGATGGAAATGGAAGGCTTTGCCGAGCGCTCGCTGAAAAATCGCTTGCCCAAAACATCGGGCAAACCGAGCTTTGATTGCGTTTGTCCACACGATCGAGGATGGCCGGAAAGCCTATTACGATCAGCTCGAACGGCATCAGCGCATGCTCGAGATCACCGAATGACTGTGTATTTGGCGGGAACCATCCTTGATGCGCAACAGACCACCTTGACTCGGGTGGCCTTCTATATCCGCAAGGCGAAATTCAATCACCGGTTCCGCGGGCAATTCAACGACCGCCAGGAGAAGGCCATCACTCGGATGTTCCGGAAAGGCCCTGGGGGGTTTAAAGGTGGACTAAGCGCTGAGAATTACATTTCGATCAGGCGGACCTCGCGACAGCGACACGCGATCTTCATGACTTGTTGGAGAGAGATGCTCTCACGCGCACCGGCGAACGCCGGCACGCACGCTA
>NZ_JBFUAY010000279.1:0-5066 GCF_056406015.1 Rhizobium sp. P1_E1
CCCGTAAGCCGTGTCATTCTTCTTCCGTCCAGTGGCGCATCACTCCGCGGCTTGTGCGGAAGAAACGTGACGACGCCCGTCGGAAATCCATGACCCGGTAGAAAACCTCTATCCGCCAGGGCGCTCAAAAGGAATTCATCGCAGAGCCGCTTGAGCTCAAGGGCCATTCTGCTCTTGCCAGCGTCCTTCACACCTTCGTCCTTGGCGAGGGCCTGAAGACCTTCCCACTCGCTCTCGAAACTTGATTCCAACTCCGACATGATCTGAAGGCAGGAGTCGACCAGGGTCGTCTCGCCCTCCAGAACGGAGTGCTTGACCAGCTTTTCGAGGTCGGGCGACACCATCTTAAGCGTCGATGGTGCCTTGAGCCATTCCTTGAAGGAGTGGACAGGTCGTTGATCGAGCGCGACCCTCTTTTCACCGACAACGGCCGGCGTTCCGATGAACGGCCCGATCATCATGCGAATGGGATCTCCCCCACGGTCGAGCATGAACCGTCGGAGGAGATGGGCGTTGACGTGCCGTTGGACGATCGGGCGGCTACTGAGCGCGACTTTTGGGGCGGCGAGGTTCCTGTTGAGGTATCCGGCAGGGGAAAGAAACGCTTCCCGATCGAGCGGTCGGTCTCGGCAGAACGTGAATGCCAGCGAGAACGGCTGTCCGCGACGGCCCGCCCGGCCGACGCGCTGCTTATAGCTCGCGATCGACGGGGGTACGTTCGTCATCATCACGGTTGAGACCGATCCGATGTCGACGCCCATCTCCATCGTGGTCGAGCAATTCAAGATATTGATCTCGCCGGCTTTGAACTGTTCTTCGTAACGCCGTAGCAGGGCGCTCTCCTGCTGAGCGGAGTGTTCGGCGGAACGCGCATAATCGGCGAACATCGCGACGCGGTCGGAGATGTTATTCCAGGCGCCATCGTCGCGAAGCTTCTTGATCTGACCCGACTGCCCAAGCCAGTCCTTGATCACCGCCCGCCTGGCGTTGACGTCGATGTCGCCAAGCAAGATCTCTGGAAGAGCCGGTAGCTGGACGCGATCCGCGTTGCGCCTAGCGGCGTGCCTCGACGCCCGCGACACTGGGCTCAGTCCGAATGGGGCGCCTTCGAGAATTCTACGGGTGAGGGGGCAAAGGAACCCCTCGGTCATCGGGGCGATGTACGCCTTGCGTATGTCGAGCGCCCGGTTTTCCGGATCGCTGTTGAACACCGGCTGGAGCTGTTGCCAGGCGCGGTCGAAGCACTCCTCTATATCGGCCTTGTGCTCCTGATTTGAGATGTCCAAACCGAGACCGTTGATTAGCAATATTTGGGGCGTGGAAAGTGTCGCGGCGTTCTTCGGAGCGAATGGCCATGCCTTGTAGCGCTTGTCCCCGCTGGCCTTCTGCCCCGGTCCGAGCAAATACTTGTTCTTCGCCCGAGGGGTGATCCAGTGCATCAGTTCAGAATGCACCGCCACCGCGGCGTTTGCTCGCATGAAGTACGTCGTGATCGCGTATAGGAACGCCCGCCATTCCTCGATCGTCTTGCCGTAGCGAGTGAAGGCGGATGGCATCGCCTGTTGGTCGTCAATCTCCTTGAATCTGAGCCGTGCCAATCCGAGAGTCTCGATCGAAAGCGCCTTGCGCGGACGGCGGGCGAACTCGCGCATCAGCAGGAAATCGGCAAGCTTGACGCTGTCGTGGAAGAACCGTCCGTCTCGCGGTTCCCAGACGTCCTTCATCCATCGTTCCACTTCCGGACGGCGGGCGAGCCTCTCGACGAGATCCTGCCATTGAATGCCGGACAAATTCTCGCCGCGCGCTTTGGCGAGATCCTCTTTCATCTTTGCGAGCAGATTTTCGACCGTCACATTCGGCGCGGCGGCAAGGACAACTTCCAGACCTGCAATGTCTGCTTCCAGCTTGCTGGTGTCGACCCCCGTTCCTGCGGAAAGAGAGTGCTGCACCGAATGGTAGACGAACGAGCGAACGAAGTTTCGTTCGGCCTCGGCCTGCATCTTCGCCGACATCCTCGCCGTGCCTTGCCGACTGTCGGTAAAGGAGAGCAGACGTCGACCGTACGAAGGAACGGCGCCTTCTTCACGACTCGCATCGACTCCCTCAAGAAGGATCGGAGCGGCATTCGTTATCATGAACGGAGCGCCGAAGCGCATCGGACGGAGCAACCGGTCTATCACTCCCTTAGGGGCGTTCGTGGCACAACACGGGCAGGAGTCGCCTTTCAGCTCGTATGCGATCGCGACGGTTTCGTCCGTCTGGAACGGCGCTATGCGCCAATCTTTCGTCGACAGATGCATTGGTCGGAAGCGACCGCTGACTACGCCGTTGACCAGGATCTTCTGTTGGACCGAAGGAGCCGATGGTTCGGTATCTTGCGGCTCGTCGTCCTCTGTGTCCTCGCCATCATCGCCATCGCGACCAGCTTCAAACTCGAATTCGTCTTTGTCCACGACACGTCGAGTGGGAAGGATTCGATCCTTCCCTGCGTCCTGCTCTCCTTCGAGCAGAACCTCTCCGCAGTCGTTGCAACTAATCACCTCAAGGACCGGCGCGTCGCATGTGGGGCACTCGTCTCGCCTATCCAGGAAAATTGTGCCGAAGGACCAGCCGTCCGCCGAGCCACGGCACTGCGGATTCACGCAGCTCCAGATGCCGGGGACTGCCCGCTCGAAACTATGGATCCTCATCGGAGCAAGTCTTTCATCCTCGCCCGTCTTGGGATGAGGCCGAGCCGCCTGGGAGAGGACGTCGAGAAAATCGTCGGCATCAAGACCGACGCCCCGTGCGACCCGTTCAAACTCTGCCAAAGGCTGCGGGTTCTCGAAAAGCTTCTTCTCGATGAAATTCCAAACGGACTCGTCGGCCGACAAGGTAGTGAAAAGCTCCCCGGCGTCGAGCGTCTCAAGTTGCGCCTTGGCGGGTAGCTTGCTGCGCTTAACGGGGCGCTCCGGAAGCTGCCTCTTGCCTTCCACCACATGGACGTTCGCGTCGGCGATGCCAGCCACATCGGCTAGGAAACGCTTCAACTGGTTCTGAACATCGTTCCCGCTGCCGATCGTCGCCGATGTCGCGACGAAGTGGACGTCCTCTGGCTTGCAATCGAATGCCAGGAGAACTCGACGAAGAAGAAGTGCGATTTCGGCTGCAGCCGCGCCGACGAGCGAGTGCGCCTCGTCCAGCACGATCCACTTAAGCTTGCCCCTCGACTTCTGGATGATTGGCTGATCTTCGGATCGAGCAAGCATGTACTCGAGCATGGTGACGTTGGTGACGAGCACCGGAGGCGGACTGTCACGAAGCTGCTCGCGATCGATCAGTTGCTCGGGCTTTGCCCGGCGGTCACTTGCAGGGAGGGACTTCTCGAGGTCGCCGTTGTAGAGGCAGTATCGAATCTTCCCGCCGAACGGTTTCGTCCAGGCCGAAAGGCGCTCTCTCTGACTTTCGATGAGGGCGTTCAGGGGGTAGAGCATGATCGCCTGAACGCCTTCCAATGGAGCTGTCGTGGAAGGGAGCTGGGATACTAGATCACTCAGGATTGGGAACAGAAAACACTCAGTCTTTCCCGAACCCGTCCCCGACGTGACAAGCACGGACTGGGGCGACGCCGTATTTGAGAGATGCTGCCACGTTTGCAACTGGTGCCTGAATGGGAGACGTGTCTTCGGAAAGCGGTAGTCGCCGTTCGGGAGGGCGTCGAGGGCCGCGACGAACTGAGGATTCAAGACAGACGCTGAGACGTTCCCCATGTTTACTCCGGCGGGAACGAACGGATGGGCACCCTCGATCACGGGCTCCTGCAGCAATCCGCCATTCGATGCATCTGCCGAGTTGAACTTCCTACGAAGCTCTTCGATCAGGGCGAGATCCCGAATGTTCGCCTGCGAGATGATTGCCTCGGCGGAACGGCGGCGGATTTGCGAAAGTGTCGAGAAGGGCTTCAAGTACGAACCTCGTAAAAGCGGAGAAGATGAGGATATGCAGACGAGATGTAGCGACCATGCTCCCGCAGCGTCTTGCGAAGCACGAGTTCGCATTGCGACGTCAGGGTAAGCCGGCCGACCGCGACAGCGGCCAGCGCAGCGGGCACTGCCATACCTTCGAAGTCGTTCACGCTGAATCTATCGAACTCGGGTGGCAATTTGATCGCGGCTTCGATCAGATGCTCGAGGACGAGATTTCGTTGGAAAGGGTCGTGTTGGCTATCGTCGTCGTACATCCGTTGATCCTTGACGTACCCTTCAAGCGCGCGATGGAGCGTAGGAAACGTCACCGACCCGACACCGAGCTGGTCGAACCTGAGATCAAGGGCAGGTTCCAGCGCTACGAGCTTTTCGCGCAGGTTCTTGAAGTGCCCGACGATCAGTTCGTTGCGAGTGCTATCCGGAAGCGATGCGAGCGCCTCCAAGAGACCGTCGAATTCCGATGCGAGGACCGCCTGCCAATCCTTCGTCGGAAGCGTCAGCCAGATGAACGGCAGCTTCTCCTGAAGGGACCAGACCGCTTGCCTTTCCACATCGCTGCCGGCCGACGTCAGCAGCCTTAACAACGCTCGGGGTCGGCGAGCAATTTCCTTCAGGATGTCGAACACCGTTGCGGGAAGCCCATTGAGGCCGCAGGCAAGCGAGTGAAGGTAACGAACATCAGGGACGGGAAGTTTGCCGTCCTCGAAGGAAGTAAGTACGGTCGCCATCTTAGCCACACGTGAGGGAACGTTGGTCTCCGCAAGGGCCGACATGAGTGGAGAGCTCGTGGGACCTCGTACCGGTAGGATCACCAGAAGTGGGCGCGCGACGACGTCGGGACCGTCTCGAAGATAGACAAGGCATGGCCCTTCGCACCAATCAGGTATGAGATAATTTCCCTCGCTYGACCGCATGAGAAGATGCTCGCGATCCGGCTTCAGAATCATTCGGACCACTGGGGTCTCGATGAACTCGGCGCCAAACACCACAGCGCCATGGACGAACGCTGGGCGAGGGTAGCGGTACTGTTTGAGCTTTATCGGCTTGCGGCTGTCACCTATGAACTCCAGCTCGAGCATGGCGTCTTGGTCGGCCATGGGG
>NZ_JBFUAY010000280.1:0-5010 GCF_056406015.1 Rhizobium sp. P1_E1
GGTCAATATTGCCTACTCAACCGGCATTTCCGTCGAAAATTTTTATAACCAAGTTGGGGCGCTTAAGAAGGTTTCCATGAGCGAAGCCGGTGCCGGCAAAGTATTGGCCGAAGCGCTGGAGTTCGATGAGGTGGGCCGTGTGCGCGCTGAGTTGCTGGGCAACGGCATGCGGCGATCCACAGAATACACGACCGACTCCAATCGCCTCAAGTCCGTTTCCGTGATGTCGCACGGTGAAGTGGTTCAAGACCTCAGGCTCTCGCACGACGCGGTGGGCAACATCACTTCCCGCACGGACAAGCCTTCCATGCTGGATGAGACGTTTGGCTATGACGAATTGAGCCGACTGACATCTGTGTCTACGCAGGGACACGAGAAAATGGCCGTTGCCTTTGATGCGTCCGGAAATATCCGGAACAAGAGCGGCGTGGGCAACTACGAATACTGCAAGCAGGCTGAAGCCACTAGGCTGTGTGCTGTCGGTGAAGGGCCGGCTGCCAAGTCGCTGGCATATGACCCGTCCGGCAATGTTGTGAGCTATGGTGACAGAACGCTTGAGTTCAATGCAGAGAACAGGGTTTCGGCCATCGAGCGCAAGCGCAACGCTGGTGTGAGGCTGAACTATTCCGAATTTGTCTACGGCGCCGATGGTCAATTGGTTCAACATGAAAGCCGACAGGGTGCGGTGAAATTCAAAGCGTCGTACCTCGGCGAGGTGGAACTCTTGCGAGAGGAATTCGCTCCTCCATTCCTAAGGACGCCGGAGCGCACTCGTGTCAGGCACCATGTTGCGGGACCGAGCGGCGTCATCGGGTTCTTCGAAAAGACATTCCTGCACCATCCCATGCAGTTCTCGTCGCCGTTCTATGCGAATCTCCTGCGCATCACGCCCGAGCGAACGACCGCGCAGAAAGACGGCGGGTTCAGCTATTTCATCAAAGACCATCTGAGCTCGCTCACCGCGCTAGCCGATGGCGCAGGCAAGGTAGTAGAACGGTTCGCGTACGACGCTTGGGGCAAGAGGATCAAGGCCGGAGGCGGCGGCCCTTACAGTTCGGTGCGCACGGGCTTCTCCTCTCATGAGCAATTGGACGACCTGGAACTCGTCCATATGCAGGGCCGGATATACAGCCCCGAACTGGGCCGATTCATGAGCCCCGACGTGGTCGTCCAGTTCCCGCTTAACACCCAGTCCTTCAACCGCTATGCCTATGTTCTCAATAATCCGCTGAGATTTATCGACCCCTCCGGCTTCGACCTCTGGGGCGATATCGTTGGCGGATTAGGCGATGTCTTGGGTGGGGTTCTTGACGTGGCCGACGCGATCTTCGGGAAACCAATGAGATGGGTCGGTGAACAGCTTAGTCAGGCAGGTCAGTGGATAGAGAAAAACTGGCGAGTGATCGTTGTCATCGCAGTGGCCATCGCCGCGCCCTACCTACTTCCCGCGATGAGTGCGATCGCCTTGGGTGCCGTCACGGGAGCGATCGTCGGTGGTTTGAGTGCGGCACTGTATGGCGGAAACATTGATGACGTTTTGCGAGGGGCTGCCCTCGGCGCGATCACGGGTGCGATCACGGGTGGGGTCGCCCAGCACTACGGCCCAACCTACTCGTTCGGGCGCGTTGTGTCAGAGGGGGCTGCGGGGGGCATCAGTGCGCAAATCCGAGGGGGCAACTTCTCCGAGGGCTTCAACTTTGCCTTCGCAATGGCAGCCGTCACGTACGCCAATCAGGAAATGCGCAACGACCAAATCAAGGGCTCCTCCCAGCCCAGAAGTGCCGACGACTCAAGGACAAATTTGTCGCCTCGCGGCAAATACAGCAAAGGAATGTTTGGCGATGGCCAAAAGCTGGGAGGAACGCGACTGGAGCCGAATACCCTGGACTGCTCTGGTGGAACATTTGGAGGTTGTCAGATGGACGAGGGCATGATCGGGAAATGGAAATACGAAAAAGGAAGCTTCCAGGATTCAGTCGTCGAGTCTTTCGCGGGACCGCATGACTGGCTGATCGACAAAACCGGCGGCTACTACGACAACGGTTTTGGCAAGAGATTCGGTAACTTCTTCGGCGACACGGCCTATCCCGGCATTATGCTTGTGCCTGCCGCTTACTTTGCTGCTCCTGCCTTTGTACCGGTCCAGGCAAGGGAAGAGATGCAGCGCCGATGCACCAATGCGTACGGTTGGTGTATGTGATCGGAGAGTTAGTCAAGGGAGCCTCGCTATGGCCTGCCTCTCGCCCCCCTGACGATCCACATCCCACTTCTTGGGTTCGGTACGGCCGAACTTGGGCAGTCGAACGACGTTGCCGTTGCCTGGGTCGAGGCCTATAGTCTCGAGAGCGTAAAGGTGTTGAAATCACTTCGGCTGCAAGACCAATCTAGCTGCGGGGCGTTCGTTCCGCCTTGTTGACTTTGAATGGGGGAATCATGGGGCCATCGACGAAGAAGAACGTGGCATCCCGCGCGTCAGGGGAATCCCCGGTTCGCAAAAAGTCCCCTCCGGCGAGGAGTCACCTCAGCCAGATACCTGTAACCAATCCCGGGCAAAAGGAGTCCCGGGTATCCAAGGTCAGCATCGAGCGATTCGTGAAGATTGTTCGCCTTGCGCGCAGGAAAAATGGCGTGACCATGAGCGACCTCGGTGTCGAACTCGGTGTCTCAACAGCTTCCGTCAAGCGTGATATCGACTAYCTGAAAGACCGACTGAACTGCCCCATCGAGTGGGACAGTCGCAAGCGCGCACACATGCTGCGGGATGACCCTGCGACTGGCGAGCGCTTTGAACTCCCAGGTCTCTGGTTCGATGCATCGGAGCTCTTCGCGATGCTGATGATGCTACACCTGGTCGAGGGCGTGCAGCCGGGACTACTTGAAGAGCACGTCGCCCCAATGAAGGAGCGCGTGCGCTCAATGCTGGCAGCAGGTGGAAAGTCGGCGAAACAGATTGAGCGGAAGGTCAAGCTGATTCACTTCGCACCGCGCAGGATTGAACCTAAGCACTTTAAGGTGCTAGCGACCGCCCTGCTGGAAGGTAAGAAACTCCAATTGCAGTATCTGCGCCGTGACAAAAACGAAACGACTGAGCGCGTTATTTCTCCACTGCAGTTGGTCCATTACCGGGAAAATTGGGTTTTGGACGCGTGGTGCCATCTGCGTAATGAGCTGCGATCCTTCGCCCCTGAAGCTATCGAAGACGTCAAGATCCTGCCCGAATCCGCCATTGAGGTTAGCCAAGAAGAAATGAGAACGCACTTTCAGAGCGGATACGGAATTTTTTCTGGAAAGGCGACTAATCGGGCTATCCTGAAGTTCACTCATGACCGCGCCCAATGGATTGCCTTGGAGACTTGGCATCCTGACCAGAGTGACAGATGGCTGAGCGACGGCAGCTACATTTTGGAAGTCCCATATTCGAACGATCAGGAGCTCGTAATGGACGTGTTGCGCTACGGGCCCGAGGTCGAAGTCCTAGGGCCGCCCGAGTTGCGCCAGAGGATTCAAGAGCGTTTGTGCGCTGCAGCAAAACATTACGGCGACGAGCCCGCTGAGTAGCGCACTATTTGAGCTACCACTCCAACCACAATCGTCTCCATCATCGGGAATGGTCCCGGTCTGGGGTCGTTGATGCCGTTGCATGTTTTGGCACTTTCCGGTGGCGGGTTCCGCGGCCTTTACACCGCGACTGTCCTTAAGGTTCTCGAGGAGCAGTTTGGCACGCCACTGGCTAACCGGTTCGACCTGATTTGCGGGACGTCTGCCGGAGGTCTGCTTGCAATGGGGTTGGCCGCCGAGGTACCCGCAGCGAAGCTGCAGGCGATGTTCGAGCAAGATGGCGGCCGCATCTTCAATTCTCAGGACCTGAAACGCAAGGCGTTCGGCCCGTGGTTCCAGGCAAAGCACGCGTCTGACGGGCTGCGCACCGTGCTCACAGAACAACTGGGCGACTTGACCATCGGTGACCTTAAGCATCGCGTTCTGATTCCTACGGTGAATTACTCTAAGGGCTCCGGCCAGTTCTTCAAAACGCCGCACGCCGAAAATTTTTACACCGACCACAGGCACAAACTCGTTGACGTGGGTCTGGCCACCGCTGCCGCGCCTACCTATTTCCCGCTCCACCAGATGGGTGACGAAGGTGTGTTCGCCGACGGCGGCCTTGTTGGCAACTCCCCCGGATTTTTCGGGCTTCATGAGGCGCATCAGGTCCTTGGTGCGTCACGTGAGCCTGGTGCTGTACGTGTGCTGGCCATCGGCACGATGACCTTGGGCGCCACGAAACGGGGTGGCTCCGGCCTCGACTGGGGCTACAAGCAGTGGGGTGCCAAGCTCTTCGACTTGGTCATCTCGACGCAGGAGCGGTCCACCGACACCCTGCTTGGCCATTTACTCGGCAACGACTACATGCGCATCGACGATCCGGCTACACCCGATCAGAGCCGGGACATCGAGAAACTTGACTTGGTGACGCCAGCCGCCATCGAGGTTCTGAAAACCCGGGGCACCCAAGCCGCCAGAACAGCTCTCGGTGACTCCCGATTCGCTCCCTTCCGCAGCCACGTTGCGGCCAGCCCGGTGTTCTTCCACGGGCCCAACAAAAACTCAGGTAACTGATCATGCTCAATCTCAGCGCACTTTTCCACACCGAGGTCGAGGACTCGAACCTACTGAAAAACATCACCCTTGGCGACGCCGAGTGCGAGTTCATCCTCGAAGCGAAGGAGGCCGTTCGAAAGCAGTTGCGCATTGGGCTTCCGCGGCTGATGAAGGAAGCTGGGTACGAAAAAGAGGCTGTGCCTCCCAGATTCTTCACGCAGGGCTCGTGGGCCTACAAAACCATCAATGCGCCGTGCCATCTGCCGCCCCAGCAAGCGGATATCGACGACGGCGCGTACCTGCCCCTGAGCTTTATGACGGAAACAGGTCGCCCTAGGGCCGCGAGCCAGGTCTTCTTCAAGGCTGCCGAAACCGCGCTGGAACCACTGGTGAAAGAACGAGGCTGGAAGC
>NZ_JBFUAY010000281.1:0-4998 GCF_056406015.1 Rhizobium sp. P1_E1
GCCATGGCGTGGCCTTTTGGAGATGGGAGCCGCTTGAATGGGCGAAGGAGGGAGCGCTGGAGTGCTGGGTTGTAGAGGATGATCTTCTGGATGCTTGATGTCGGGACCCTCAGCCGCATTTCCAACGCGATCTTCGTCGAGGCGTTTGTAAAAGCTTCCCAGACGTGCTTGGTACGCCCTGATGTCGTCCTTATTCGTGCTGTCTCGATTGAGAAAGATTCTTTCCGACAGATAGTATTTGAGGTCGGATGAGGGCAGGCGTTTTCTCTGTGAGTCAAGCAAATCGCATCGTGTCCATTGCGAACCCACACGGGCCTGGATATAGGTGGGGTCTTCAGGGTCGTAAAGTGGTAAATCTCTCATGGTCCTCCCGTTTCCGTCACCGACGAGCATTGGCGAGAAGTAGTTGTGACCATTAAGGCGGATTCCGTCGCGCTGCCGTACTAAACCACCGTGCTTATGCGGCGTTGCAAGTGTTTGAAACACAAGAAGGTCATCAAAATTGACTGGCACTCCCCATGACGTACCCTGCATAATGGCGGCTGACCGTCGCTTGCTGTCTGGAGATTCTCCCAGCCCGGAGTGTGGCCGCCCAGGGTACAAATCGAATAGAAGCTCCTCAAGCTTGGGCGCACTCGAGTTCATCGTCAGATAGGCAAGATTTCTGGGGTCGTGCGTTGCTGAACTCATCCGAGGCGTCTTGAATGCTTTGTTGCTGCCATACACGACCTGCGAGAAATGCATTGAAATGTCGAGATTCAAGCGCTCGACCGGATTGCCGAAGCGCGGATCACCGGCCGGTCGGTAGCCATGGCCACATCTGCGACTGGCCAGAAACTGTTTGACTCGCGTGCTGGAGAAATCTTTACCGCTATCGGTAATCGTGTAAAGAGGAAGCTTGCCATGACGTCTTACCATGTCTCGCAGTACCATTAAAACGGCAGCTGTGCTGGGAGCCAACATGGACAACCACCAACCCAGCACTAGTCGGGTGAATGCATCAATGGCGAGGCTCAGCCAGGGTTTTCCCAGTAGTACAGCGGAGTTTTCCCGCCGAGAGAAAAAATCTACCTGGGTATGGTCAACGTGTACCAGGTTGAACGGACTATCACCTTCGGGCGGCCCTTGGAGCGTCGATGCTGGATTGCTATGGCGAGGTGCCTTATGTGGGTAGGCAGCCCGCTTTCCTTCGCGCGTCAAGACTTCTTGATACTTATCGTTCTTGCCCCACAGCTTCATGAAKGAATTCTCTGACCGCGGAATGATTGCGGCATCGCTGCAGGACGCGACGTAGATCGCGTAGCCGGCGGCAGGCGGACGTGCCAGGTCGACCATCAGCCATTCGAATGCCTTCTGAACAAGAGCCTGCTCTTCCTCACTGGTGCGTGAGGTCGAATTTCCCTTCAGATCGTCCCGATCGATAAGACCGAGAAATCCATTTCCATACTTCTGCTCTGCCGCGCGAAATTTTGCGACCCAGTCGTATAGCGTTCGCCTTGCGACAACATTTCCAATGACATCCTCTCCCTTCCAATGACGCTCTAGAATTCCCAGCTTACGCAGCGCCTCCGTTTGGGCATCCGGTGTCGACAACTTGAGGATGTCCAAGCCCGCTTGTGTCAGCAGAGGTGCCGGAACGTTCGCCGTAATTGCATGAGTAGAAAGCAATCCCTCGAAGTCGGATTTGGAAATGGTGATCAGCGGACTAGTTCCTGTTTTTAGATAGACATTGGTCTTGCTACGATTTAGCAGCTGGAAAAGGCTGTCGTCCCAGCGCAAAAAAGCATGGTCCGGGATCGAATCCGCATCAAGTGACGGTGACAGCAATGGTTGGCTGCAGCGTCGGACAGCGCCGAAGGTTTCTTTTGAAAGCTTGTCGACATAAACATAAGTAGAGTCCGGATGCGCAAGAGGCTCGGTAATGAGATCAAGAAACCAATGACATGAAAAATGCCCCCAGTAGACTCGATCGGGATCGCCGAGAATATCTATGGCTTCTGAAAGGAGGATCCTTTTTTTTTCTATAAGCGTTCGCTTTAGATCATCGATTGATACTGCCGGGGCGCTTAATTGGCGCAGCATTCGTGGCCGAAGAAATTCAAGGTTCCTTACCAGCACATGCGGAATGTCACAATCCGAGAGAAGCTGGTAGTCAAGACCCAAGCTTCGACATGCCTCACGCGCCGGTGGTTGATCCCACTTCCAGTCGCCGATCTGTACAAAGCGTGTTGGTTGCTCGAATGTTAGTTTCCGCAATTCTTCGGAAGTCTTGAAGTCAACGAATCCGCAGAAATGTTTCCCTAGAAGCAGGTAATCCACTATCGTCCGAAGGCCGGTCCTCCGCCCAGACGCGAGCGCATAAGCAATTTTGAGTCGGTATGATTGATCCCAGAATTCGAAAACATCGGGATCAAACTCCCAGAGTACCGCCAATGCTCGCTCGCCAGACCATGATTCCCATTGAATGGTTTGTAGCATCTTGGAGTCGGCATGAGTGCCGGCCATATTGCCGCCTCTATTGCTTACGTTTCTAAGCGGGTCGCTGCTCCGCACTTGGAGGATGATCTCGCACGCTACTGGTGAAAGATTCATGGCGGCAAAATAGCGCTGCAGAGCTAGATCATCCAGCATGGCAGACCCGCGTCGATTGGTGCCAGTGCAGATGATCCACGCCATAACCTTCGCGAATCAAACACACCGGTTTGGCAAAGGTCATCTTGCCTGTTTGAGGCGATTTAGTATGGTGGCGGGTGCACAAGTCCCAAGGTAAGTATCCTTCCAACGCGCGTACCTCTGACGCGCGGGACGCTGGGTCATGGCGCGGTAACTGGTCGCGTTTCATGAGCAAAGCCTTTCCCTGCCAAGCGCCTTGCGCTTGGTCTGACAAAGTTTGACAAACGGGAGATTGACCGACCTGAAATGATCAGCTAGAGTTGATTTTCTAGAGCAACTATTTGGTCAATGTTGGATTCAAGGGGCGGACCGGCAAGTCCGCATCCCTTTGTCCTATGGCCGAAGCCATACGCAGAGGTGCCGTCTACTTGCGTAGTCGGCGTCGCACACATCCTGTTGGTTTCGTTCTATTTCATGCCCAGCTCCCGAGCGATGTTGTGGCTTTGGCCTCGCAAGCATTTGCGTCGGCCGGTCAAGATTTGGTAGACCAATGTAGGGTTGAAGCCGCGCGCTTCGGCCCAACTCTTCATCGAAATCCCATTGACCAGGAACACTTCCCGCTTGATCTCCGCAGGGATACGTTCGAGGTTTCTTGGTGATGAAGGTGCAGACATTTCCGGAGTGTATTCATTGACTTGATTTCTCGCAAGTCATTGATTTAAAAGGAAATTTGCGGAATACCTATTGCGCGAACTGAATTGARATGCGCTTTGTATTTCGTCTCCCTGGCACGGGTACCCGCCACTAGACGACAGGCTTGTTGGGGCAAGCGCTTCTGGCTCAGGCAATGCCCTTGCTCCCCTTGTCAATATCGCCGGCAAGAATGATCACGTCCGCCTGGCGCACGGCGGCCGCGTCAGGGTAGAAGCCGAGAGCTCCAGTGCAGATCAGATAGGACGTGCAGTTTCATCTTTCGCCTCCTCCGGGCCAAGCCAGGGGAAATCTTGATGACTCTGCAGTTTTGCCTCACTGGCAATCTCGAATGCTCTCGGGTAGTGGCGCAGAATCACTGGAATTTGCCGTTTCATATGGTCTGGTAATGCTGCCGCAGCACTACTTCCCTGAAGCTCAAACAGGAATTCGCCGGCCCAGCGCAGCGCCCGTGTTCTTTCGTCTGGTGTGGTCATGCCGCGATCCCTCCGTGTTGTTTCATCTTCATGATCTGCACTCGGGCAGTGGAAAGCTCCGTGGATCTGGCCCATCCCCTGGATCGTCGAGGTCGATCACCAGCGATGGGTTAAACAACATGTTCTCGAACTCGTCTTTGAGCCAACCTACCGGGTAGCCGCGCGGATTGCAGATCACCCGAACAGCGCGCTTCGAGTCTCCGATCCGATAGTTGCAGCTGTCATGGGTATGTCCGTGAATCCAGAGTCTGGCCCCCAGAAGCACCTCGTTCGGAAGGTTCGACCCAAAGATCGCTGTGAGTGGCGCGTTCGACCACTGTGGCGCGCAACTGTTTCGATGCGGGAAGTGATGCGTGATCACCACTGTCCGATCTGGATCACCCTTTGGCAACTCGGCTTGCAACCAGGCCATGCTCGCCTGATGACGCGCCAGCGTGTGAACGGCCGTCAGTTTTCGGCTCCAGCGCACGGCGCCCTTTTTACCGTCGGCTGTCCCGAGGATTGCAGAGACCCGTTCCGGCTGGATCGTCTGCGCCTTGATGAGCCTGAAGTCATTGAGCTTTTCTTCGGCCTCGAGCATACAGGCCTGCCGCTTGTTGCGCCCGAAGTAGTCGAAGTCGGTCCACAGCGAGGCCCCCAGGAAGCGGATCCCGTTGATCGTCACCGCCTGGCTCTCCAGGAAATGGATGCCGAGCGTGTGGGCCTTGTGGCGCAAGTCATCCAGCAGTTGGTTCCAGTGGTGATGGTAGAACTCGTGATTGCCGGCCACGTAGACGATCTCGTGGTTTGGAAATGCCTCCCGTGCCCATGTCAGGCCCCGGGTGCCCTGGTCGATATCGCCGGCCAGCACGATCACATCCGCCGCAGCTGCCGCCTCCGGGTGCGCCTGATGCGGCACGAACTCGTTGTGCAGGTCAGACAGGATATGCAACTTCATCATGGTTCTCCCGAAACCGTATTGGCCTGTGCCACCATCCTGGCCAGATGGGCCCTGAACTCCGTCTCGTTATCCGGCATAAAGCCATCGTCGCAATCCACGATCATCAGGTGCGGGTTGTTCGAGCGGAACAGCCCGGCCCGGTCATCCAGCATCACGTAGGGCGTGGCCGGTGGGCGGTGTGTCCTGAGCCAATCCAGACATTCCCACTCTCGCAGGTATCCGGCAAGACCCACGGGCGCTTGACTGGCAGGGGTCTGC
>NZ_JBFUAY010000282.1:0-4976 GCF_056406015.1 Rhizobium sp. P1_E1
GGACAACTCACGCTCAAGGACATAGTGGCGATCAACGCACATCTATTCCTGAATAAGACCAATATCAGCGGCGCCACCCCGGCGGACGTTGAGAGTCGCAAGGATGTCGCCACGGCCTTCTGGACGGCTGTGAACGCGATTCCGAACTTCGGCCAGCCCGGAGCGAAGATGAAGACCGTTGCCGCGCAACCTGTCGTCCTCAAGGCGCTCGCAAAACTGACCTTCGACTACGCGTTCAGCAAACGCAAGCCCGTCGATGCTGAAAAACTGCTGGAGCGCCTGCTGAAGGGCATTCCTGCTCTGGACTACTCGCACGAAAATCCCGCGTGGCGGTACTACCAGTTTTCATCTGCCGAGCGGCAGGGGGCTGGGGTGGAGGACTACAAGGACTATTTGCCTTCCGATAACGAAGGCTACAACCGCGACCTGGGCGCATTCGATCCCACAGCTAAGGTGATGCGCTTCGGTGCCAAGCACAATGACATCTATCCGATTATTGGTGACATGTTCCGCAAGGAACTCGGGCTACCTACCCGTCACGAGAAGCAAATCAGCATCGCCGATCTGTAATAGCCTCGATCAAGGCCCCGCTAGTGCGGGGCTTTTTTTCTAGCTTAGTCCGAGGACACCACCGCACCTTGCGCCGGAAGTCGTTGTCGGGCAATTCCTTCATGTAATGGTTGATGACATCGCCGAGAGTGAGCATCGCTGGGCCGATCTCTCTACCTATGTTTTGATATGCCAGAGCGCCCCTGTGCGTCACCGAATTTGATCCACAGGGGATATAAGCGGATCACAAGCAGTATCAATCGTGTTGGCTCAGAGAGCCGACCAGTTCCCCTCGACGATGTGCTGCCGATCATTCGACCAAACGAATTCACTGCATGTGTCGATAACTGATTCGATTGGCCAGCGGGCGGGACCTTTGAGGCTGCACTCCCACACGATCGCAACGCGCCAGCCGAGTTCAAGTAACGCCGTCTGTGCCAATGCATCACGCGTCTGATTAGCTGCAATTTTTGCTGCCCAGAATTCCGTCCGCGTCGCCGGCATCCTAAACATCGGGCAATCGTGCCCATGCCAAAAGCAACCGTGCACCAGAATCACTGCCCGGTATCGCGGAAACACGAGGTCCGGTCGTCCCGGCAAATCCCGCACCTGCAGGCGAAAACGCAGGCCACGCGCGTGCAGTCCACTTCGGACCAGAATTTCAGGTTTTGTATCCCGTCCCCGGATACGGCTCATATTGAGCTGACGCTGCACGGGTGTAAGTACATCGACCATCTGCTCTCCTATGCATCAGCGACGATGGCCTGCAAACAGGTCCTCAGGTCGCCAGTACTCATGCCCGGACGCAGCGTAACAGCGCCGAAGCGGAATTTCTCATGGTATTGCGGATGGAACAGGCGGCCAGGTAATTGGGTGCTGCGGAAGTCGGCACTTAAGATCGGTACGTACGGCGTGAGCAGATATGCGGCAGTGACGAACCTTTCAATCCGCCCGTTTTTGGTTTCCTGGACCAGGGCATCGCGATAAGTGTGAATCGAGCTCAGGGCGTCGTTCAACCCGTCGTTGATCCTGTATTTGGCATCCAGCACGATAACGCGACGGCCAAGTCCGCCGAGGCCTGTGCCCGACAAGACGATGTCAGGCACCATAGTCCGACTGAAACTACCCTCACCGTCAGGCTCATTCCAATACTCACGATACTGCCGCTGAAAGCAAAGTTGATTACCCCCGCCAACAGGCACCGTTACGGCGCTGGCTGCGATAGTCACACTACCGGAGGCGCTGGTGATGAACAGTTTGCTCAGATCAACACCAGCAGGGCCATACTCCTCGACGGCTGCACGCAGCAACCTCAGAAAACACCAGAGTTCATAGAGCTCATAGGTTCTGGCCAGCGGCATCTGCAGAAAGTCACCAAACAACGCGGCAAGTCCAAGATTCATGTCCTGCCATAGCCGATAAAACCGGTGATAGACCGGGTCGCTGCGGAACAGCGACGACATGCGCAGCAGTGCAGGTCCCTCGCTGACTTCGGCCATGAAGCCCGCTCCCGCCGCTTCATTGAGGCGCAGGGCAACGTGTCGCGCGCGAATGGCCCAGCTGCCGGCGGTTGAGACAGCCTCGAGATCGTCAGAGGCGCCAATCCGTGTAAGTATGTCGGCCACACCGGACAACCATGCAGCCCACGATCGCAGGCACGCCTTGATCTGCCGGTGTTCCGGAATATCCACACTATTCCGGCGTTGCCGCAGCGTAATCTGCGCAGGCAGCCGTCCGTGGAGCGCTACTGGCAAGCGCGAAGGCCGAGCGATTTCCGTACGTATTGCTCCAGAGCGGAACGATTTTATGATTTCCGGTCCGGTTGCGCGTTGTGCGCGATGCGACGGAACAGTCACTTCTTCCGCCCGTAGAAAGTGACGGGGCGAACGAGCAATTGCCGCGATCGTTGCTGTAATCTCTTCCGCCCGAGATCTCAGGAATTCAAGGCGGGCCAATGGCGGCGGCTTGTTACCGGGCTGGCGGGCGATCCCTTTGCGGAAGGCACTGAGCGAGAACAGAGCGAAAGTATCTTCCAGGACCTCTCGCACCATCTCATCGAAATCGTTGCGTGTGAGTTTGCGCAAGTCCGGATCGGTTGTGATTTCGAAGCGGCGCATGCCAATGCCGGGGACTCGTAAGACGGCTTCGACAACGCCGGCATGAAACCCGGGGGCCCAGCGCCAGCGCGCCACCCGTGATTGCCGCGATCGCAGCGCCTCGACCGGAACATCGTCAATAAGCAGGTCGGCTGACAGTGCATCTTCGCTATCCCGCAACTCAAACAGGTAGGAGGCGCCTTCCCGAATCGCTCCAGCAGGAACCACCTCCGGCATCGGCCAGACCTGCCATGCTGGTCCGCCGCTTTCGGCCTGGATGAATAGCGCTGTCACGGGTCACCGCATTGCCTGGAACGAGCCGAATTCATCCAGATCATTTAGCAGCTTGCGAACATAGGTCTGCGTCCGCGGCAAGCCAGCATTAGCCTTATCAAGGTTGCTGAGAAGCGGGCGCTGCCTTTCGGCGCCGCGCAGTTTAACCAGGACCTTCTGCACAAGCAGTTGGTCACTCACATCGTCCGCGAAATTTTTGAAATGCTGTGCGTCGAAGGCGTGATAGCGCACGAATTCTTCAATAACGCGGTAGCCAAAACCAAGGCCGTACTGCTGCAGAAGACCATGGGTCTCAGACAGTTTTGGCCCAGCGGCAGCGCACGCAGCTTTGAGGTCCGGGTATCGCGCCTCAAGCGAGGCCAGAAATCCGGGAACATCAACCGTGGACATGTCAATAACGGACGCACGATCGAGTACTTTGTCACTGACAGGATTGGTCGTCTCGTCGACGTTGATTGTTCCAATGATGAACAAATTCGATGGCAGTGGCAGCTCAGCGCGAATGCTGGTGCCTGTTGTTCCTTCCAGAGGCACGCCATTGGAGTGCAACTGCAGTGCGCCTTGCGTCTCGATGCAGGACAGTACATCGGACAGGTAATACTCCACTCTGGCCAAGTTCATCTCATCGAGAATGACAAAAACGGGAGACTCGCGGTGGGCAGTCGCGACTAAGACGGCCTCAAGAAACGTTGGTACGACATACCGGTTCGTCAGCACGTCGTAATAGCCAGTCAAGCCGGTCGGATCGGTCCACTCAGGGCGGACTGGGCATTCGAAAAGCAACGGATCGGGCGAAGTATTCGCCGTCAAACCATGAACAGCCCTTGCATATTTCAAGGCGAGCTGCGTTTTGCCGGTCCCTGACAGGCCCGAGAGGATGACAAAATGCTTGTGCTCGAGGAAATTCAGTGCAGCATGGAACCGCCGCACCTCCCCGTTGGGATAGTGGCCGCCGAGGGCTTTGACGGCTGCCTCGATGTCCTCGATCGGGATAGTCGAAGGCATACGCCGCATGGCGGGACCGAGCGTGGCCGTATCCGACCAGACCGGTAACTCATGAATCTTTTCGCGCCCAACGAGGCTGCCAACCCATCCGATGAATTCCCGAGCCAGCAGGCTTCGGCGTGCTGAGGCCGTAGGTGGATAGAGTGCAACCACAATCTGATCCGGTTCAGTCGATGGACCAAATGGTGTCAGATCAAAAGCAAGGCTGTTCCAGAACTTCGCGTTACGCAACCAGAGACGCCCATCACGTGCAAGATAGATCGGAACAAGGTTGTTGCGCGCGCTGTACTTAATCGTCGCGCCGGGCTCTTCTGCTTGTTCTTCTTCGGTTGCCTCTGCGAAGAAGCCTGCGTCTTCGCCGCCGCTCTTTGCCGCGGCCCCGATTCTTTTCATCTCGGAAAGCCGGGTCAGGAAGTTCGCCCTGTCTTTGCGAACCAACACGGAAAAATAAACCTCGTCCTCGGGAGGGAACCGCATAACGCAAGCGAAGATAAAGGCTTCAGCGTCTTCTTTTACGTTGTCCAGATTGACGACGCCAAGCTGAATCCCGCCTTCGACTATTTTTGCGCTATTCGAAACGCCGAACAGCTCACGTGGGCGAACCGCCCTTGATGTTCCGAAGTGCTGCTGCGCCGCGTCAAGAAATTGCCGCTGCCGCTCTACGAGGTTCATACGTCTCCCGCCTTTCTTTTTCTGATTGCTTCAGCACTTGCAGCATGTGCGTGGCAACGGCCTTGGCCAGCAGAGGAGGCACCGCATTGCCGATTTGCTTGAACGCGGGATTCATGGTGCCACTAAACTTGAAGCCGTCCGGGAACGACTGTAGCCTGGCGGCCTCACGAACAGAAATAGTCCGGGCTTGTTTGCTGTCGTAATGAATATGGCTGTAGCCGTCTTTACCAAGATGCGCCATCAGGGTGCGAGCTGGCTGATCTCTCCACATTTTCCGCCATTTGTTGGGAAATTTGCTGGCATCGTAAGGCGGAACGATCGATGCCCAAAGGGCTTTATATTTCACCGACCCCTCTGCGA
>NZ_JBFUAY010000283.1:0-4927 GCF_056406015.1 Rhizobium sp. P1_E1
GAATACATGCTCGGCAATATTCCCGGCATGGACGTGCATTGGGGTCTCGTCATCGGCATCATCGCCTGCATGCTCTCCTGGATCGTGATCGAGGCGACGAGCTACGGGTTTGCCGCCCGCATCGCCGGCGGCAACGTGCGCGCCGCGCAGATCCAGGGACTGCCGGTTGGCAAGCTGATTGCCGGATTTACCGCGCTTGCCGGCAGCTTTGCCGGCCTGGCGGGCATGATCGAAGTGGCGGCGGTGCAGGGAAGTGCCAATGCCTCGCTTGCCGCCGGCTACGGCTATACCGGTATCCTCGTCGCCTTCCTCGCCAGGCACAATCCGCTGGCGATCATTCCGGTGGCGATCCTGCTCGGCGGCATCGACGCCTCGGGCGGTCTCATCCAGCGGCGCATGGGCCTGCCGGATGCGACGGTTCTCGTGCTGCAGGGGACGCTCTTCATCGTCATTCTCTTCTGCGAGACCTTCTACGGCCGCTTCAAGATCTTCAATCCCGACCTCTGGAAAAGGAGCCTATGATGGAAGAGACAGGCATCGGCATCTGGGGCGTGCCGCTGGCGATCTTCGCAGGCGCCATTCGCGTTTCCACCCCCTTCATCTTCGTCAGCCTCGGCGAGACGATCACCGAACGCTCCGGCCGCATCAATCTCGGCCTCGAAGGCACGCTGGTCTTCGGCGCCATGACGGCCTATGCGGTGGCCGTCATGACCGGCTCGCCGACCCTTGGCGTGCTGGCCGCAATGATGGCGGGTGCGATCTTCGGCCTCATCCACGGCTGGATCTGCAAATTCCCGAAGGTCAATGACATCGCCATCGGTATCGCCATGATGCAGTTCGGTCTCGGCATGGCGTTCTTCCTAGGCAAATCCTTCATTCAGCCGGTCGCGCCGAAACTGCCCTCGATCCCGCTCGGCGGCTGGTCGAGCATTCCGCAGGTGCAGGCGGCGCTCAATATCAACGTACTGTTCTTCATCGGCGCGGCACTTGCCCTTTTCCTGTTCTGGGCCTTCAAGAACACCCGCATCGGCCTGATCCTGCGCGTCGTCGGCGACAGCACCGACGCGGCCCGGGCCATGGGCATCCACCCGGACCGAGTTCGCCTGCTGGCGACGGCAGTGGGCGGTTCGCTGGCGGCAATCGGCGGCGCCTACCTCTCGCTCTACTATCCGGGCTCATGGAACGAAGGCATCTCGTCAGGCCAGGGCCTGATGGCCGTGGCCCTCGTCATCTTCGCCCGCTGGAACCCGATCGGCTGCTTTCTCGCTGCCCTGCTTTTCGGCGGTGCCGGCGCGCTCGGCCCGGCGCTGCAATCGGTCGGCGTCACACAAGGCTACTACCTTTTTTACGCCGCGCCTTACGTGCTCACCCTCGTCATCCTGATCGCCACCTCCTCGCCCACCCGCTCGCTCGCCGGTGCGCCGGGTGCGCTGTCGCTCACGAAATAACGGAGCATCCCGATGAACGGACTTGGCGGTCTCAACAAATCCGAACACGGCATCGGTATCGGCCTGGTGCAGCTCCAACTGCCGGTGACCGTCACCAAAGTGGATCTGGCAAAACAGACGCAGGTGATCGTCGATCTGGTGGCCAAGGCGCGGCGCAACCAGCCGGGCATGGACCTCGTCGTCTTTCCCGAATACGCGCTGCACGGCCTTTCCATGGACATCAATCCGGAGATCATGTGCACGCTCGACGGGCCGGAGGTCGCGGCCTTCAAGCAGGCCTGCAGGGACAACCGGATCTGGGGCTGCTTCTCGATCATGGAGCTGAATCCTGGCGGCATGCCCTACAATTCCGGCATCGTCATCGACGATCAGGGCGAGTTGAAGCTCTATTACCGCAAGATGCATCCCTGGATCCCCGTCGAGCCCTGGGAGCCCGGCGATCTTGGCATCCCTGTCATCGAGGGTCCACGGGGCGCCAAGCTCGCGCTGATCATCTGCCATGACGGCATGTTCCCGGAGATGGCGCGCGAATGCGCCTATAAGGGCGCCGAAATCATGATCCGCACAGCCGGCTACACGGCGCCGATCCGCGATGCCTGGCGCTTCACCAACCAGGCCAACGCCTTCTGCAATCTGATGATCACCGCGAATGTCTGCATGTGCGGCTCGGACGGCACGTTCGATTCCATGGGTGAAGGCATGATCTGCAATTTCGACGGCACGATCATCTCTCACGGCACCTCCGGCCGGCCCAACGAGATCATCACCGCCGAGGTGCGTCCCGACCTGGTGCGCGAGGCCCGGCTCGGCTGGGGCGTGGAGAACAATATCTACCAGTTCGGCCATCGCGGCTATGTCGCCGTTGCCGGCGGCGCACAGGATGCGCCCYACACCTACATGCACGACCTTGTCGCCGGCAGATACCGCCTGCCGTGGGAAGACGAGATAAAGGTCAAGGACGGCACGTCCTGCGGATTTGACAAGCCGATGCGCCGTTACGGCGAACCCCTCAAACCTGCCGCGGAATAGGAGAGAGAATGATGGACGCGATGGTCGAAACCAAAGGGCATTTTATCGACGCCGATCCGTATCCGTGGCCCTATAACGGCGCTCTGAGGCCTGGTAATACCGCCCTTATCATCATCGACATGCAGACGGATTTCTGCGGCAAGGGCGGTTATGTAGACCACATGGGCTACGACCTGTCGCTGGTGCAGGCGCCGATCGAACCCATCAAACGTGTGCTTGCCGCCATGAGAGCCAAGGGTTACCACATCATCCATACCCGCGAGGGCCATCGCCCCGACCTCGCCGATCTGCCGGCCAACAAGCGCTGGCGCTCGCAGCGGATCGGCGCCGGCATCGGCGATCCCGGCCCCTGCGGCCGCATCCTGACCCGCGGCGAACCCGGCTGGGACATCATCCCCGAACTCTACCCGGTCGAAGGCGAGACGATCATCGACAAGCCCGGCAAGGGTTCGTTCTGCGCCACCGACCTCGAACTCATCCTCAACCAGAAGCGCATCGAGAACATTATCCTCACCGGAATCACCACCGATGTCTGCGTCTCGACGACGATGCGCGAGGCAAATGACCGCGGCTACGAATGCCTGCTGCTGGAAGACTGCTGTGGTGCGACCGACCACGGAAACCACCTCGCCGCGATCAAGATGGTGAAGATGCAGGGCGGCGTCTTCGGCTCGGTCTCCAATTCCGCAGCTCTAATCGAGGCGCTGCCCTGATGCCGTCATTGCGTGCCCATGTCTTTCGCGTGCCAGCCGACGGCCCCGATGACGTTGCCGGCGTCGAGGCGCTCTTTGCCAGCGGCCTTCAGGCGAACAACGTCGTCGCCGTTCTCGGCAAGACGGAAGGCAACGGCTGCGTCAATGATTTTACCCGCGGTTATGCCACCCGCAGCTTCGAGACATTGTTCAGCAGATATGGCGTCGACGGCGTCTCGATCATCATGTCCGGCGGCACCGAGGGTGCGCTCTCGCCGCATTGGACGGTTTTTGCGCGTGAAACCGTAGAAACCCCGGGCGAATGGGCGCTGGCCATTGGTGTGTCGCGTACCCCCGCGCTGCCCCCCGAACATCTCGGGCGCCGGGAACAGATCCTGCTCGTTGCTGAAGACGTGAAGTCCGCGATGAGGGATGCCGGCATCGATGATCCTGCCGATGTCCATTTCGTGCAGATCAAGTGTCCGCTGCTCACCTCGCGCCGGATTGCCGAGGCCGAGGCAGCAGGCAGGACGGTCGCAACCCACGACACGCTGAAATCCATGGGCCTCTCGCGCGGCGCTTCGGCTCTCGGCGTCGCCGTGGCACTCGGCGAGATAGATGCGACATCGATCGGCGATGCCGACGTCTGCACACGTTTCGATCTCTTTTCCCGCTGCGCCTCAACCTCGTCCGGGGTCGAACTCACCGATCACGAAATCATCGTCCTCGGCATGAGCGCAAAATGGTCCGGTCCGCTGTCGATCGACCACGCGGTCATGCGGGATGCGATCGACGCGCATTCCGTCAGGAAAGCCCGCGAACGCCTGCCGGAAAACAGCCGGCTGGCGGCGGTTCTCGCCAAGGCCGAGCCGGACCCGTCCGGCAGGATCGGCGGCAGGCGCCACACGATGCTCGATGACTCGGATATTGCAGGCACCCGCCATGCCCGTGCCTTCGTCGGCGGCGTTCTCGCCGGCATCTTCGGCATTACCGATCTCTATGTGTCCGGCGGCGCCGAACACCAGGGTCCGCCCGGCGGCGGTCCCGTCGCCATCATCGTCGAAAAGGAGCAATGAAGTGAGCACAGTCCGCGACACGCCCCTTCCGCAAACCGGCAAGGCCGTCGGCATCGATACGCTCGGCATGACCATGCGCTTCGGCTCGTTCACCGCGCTCGACGACGTCTCGATCACCGTTCCGGCAGGCTCTTTTCACGCGCTTCTCGGTGAAAACGGCGCCGGCAAGTCGACACTCGTCAAATGCATCATGGGCTTCTATCACGCGACGTCAGGCTCGCTGTCGATCGACGGCCGCGAGGTGGCGGTGGCCTCACCCAAGGATGCCGCGGCCTATGGGCTCGGCATGGTCTACCAGCATTTCACACTGGTTCCCTCCCTGACCGGTGCGGAAAACCTGGTCATCAGCCGCACCGAAGTGCCCGCGGTGATCAACTGGGCCAGGGAACGCAAGGATCTGGCGGATTTCATGGAGCGCATGCCGTTCAAGATCCCGCTCGACAGGCCGGTGAGCGAGCTTGCCGCCGGCGAAAAGCAGAAGCTCGAAATCGTCAAGCAGCTCTATCTCGGCCGCTCCTTCCTCGTCCTCGACGAGCCGACTTCGGTGCTGACGCCCGCCGAAGCCGATGAGATGCTTGGCATCGTGCGCGGGATGACCGAGCGCGGCGAGCTCACCGTGCTGATGATTTCCCACAAGTTCCACGAGGTGACGAAGTTCGCTGATGCCGTTTCGATCCTGCGG
>NZ_JBFUAY010000284.1:0-4925 GCF_056406015.1 Rhizobium sp. P1_E1
CCACCGATCCCAGCAGATAACTGCGCCCGAGATCGGCCGAAACCCCTCCCTGATAGGTGGCTAGCAAGGCACCCAGCCAAGCGCCCAGTACGCCAGACAGCACAAAGGTCCCAAGTATCAGCCAGCCGCGCCGTACACCGGCCAGACGCGCGGCTTCGCCGTTCTGGCCCATCGCGTGCAATTGAAGACCAAAGACCGTGCGCGAGAGTACGATCGCCACCAAGACGAGCGTCAGCAAAGTGATAACCAAAACACCTGAAAGGCCGGCAATGCGCATCCGCAACGTCGCCTCGAACAGACCGCCGACACGACTGAAGCCTCCACTCTGGATGGCGACAATCAGACTGTAGATGATGTAGCCGGATGCCAGTGTTGCCACGATGGCAGGAATGCGCAGGCGCACTATCAGCAAGGCATTCAATGCACCAGCCAACGCACCTGCCATCAACGTGAGCGCCAACGATCCGAGGATGTTTCCCTGTCCCAGAAAGCCTGCAGACATAACATAGGCGCCGAAAGTTATGACGTAAGGCAGTGACAGGTCGAAATTTCCCGGACCGCTGGCGATCACCGCCATTTGGGCTATTCCGGCCAACGTTAGGAAGCCGGCAATGGTCGCATTGGCCAGGACGAAGGAAAGCGACAGGGATCCTGTCACCCATCCGGCCAGCAGCCACAAGGCGACCGCTGCGACCAACGCCCCCATCCAGGACTGAACCAGAAGTTTTCGCCAGCTGCTTACGGGTGTTTCAGGCCTCGGGTCGAGAGGTGTTGTCGTGATCGTCGATTGGCTCATCATACCGACCTCGAAATCGAGCGGAAACTCAGTGCGGTGATCAGCGCCAATCCGCCAATCGCAGTCGAGTATTCCGAGCTGATGCCAAGGAAGCCGAGGTTCGTCGTGATCAGCGATATGCCTATCACCGCCATGACGGCACCAATCGGAGCAACGAGGCCGCCCGCGAAACTTGCTCCGCCGACCACGACAGCGGCGATGGTAGCCAGGGTGAAGCTGGAGGCGACATGGACGTTGCCAGCGCCGGTCGCCGCGGTAAGAAGCAGGCCAGACAATACTGCGAAGCTTCCGGCGAGCGCATAAAGCGTGACACGTCCCGCAAGTGCTGAAAATCCAAGGGACACGTATGTCCGCCGGTTATGACCCAGAGCGCGTAGCCGGATGCTGTAACCCCAGCCCTGACAAATCCACAGTCCCAGAAGCGCAACGGCAATCRGGACGTAGCAGGCGAGTGGCAACGGCCACAACTTGACGTGAGCGACCGCAGCCAGCCATTCAGGCGAATGCCCGCCCGGGGTTTCGCGTACCATAAGCCCCAGTCCCAGCCAGACAAACGACGCGCCAAGTGTCGCCACGACGGATGACACGCCCAGAAGTTCGACAATCAGCGCGAGCAGAACATAGCCTGCGACCAGGCCAGCCAGCGCCAGGAGCCCTAGTCCCGGCGCATCGACCAGGTAGGTTGCCGCCAGAACGTTGGCGAGGCCGATCGCAAAGCCTAGCCCCAGGTCAATGTCACCGCCCAACAAGAACAACATCTGCGCCACCACGGCGAAGGCCAGCGGAATTGACGCCTGCAGCAGCAGCTCCAACCCGAAGGTGCTCAGCGCATTGGGTTGCTGCCAGAATGCCAGTGCAAACATGGCAATCATCAATATTGAAGCCGGCAAAGAGCGCCAGGCGATCAGCCGCCTGAGCGAGGCGCTGCGAAAGAGGCTTCGATCAGTCGCCGCAGCCATCGTGTTAAGCGGCGTGCTTGCACCGCTTGGATTGGTGAAAGACGCTTGGACAATGCGTTCTTCTGTCGCCTCAGCGCCACTGAGCTCGGCCACGACATGACCGCGTGCCATGACATAGACCCGGTCGCACTGATGAAATTCGGCAACCTCTGTCGAATAGAGAATTGCGCTACGACCGCTTTCCCTCACATTGCCCAAGATGGCATAGATCGAGGCCTTTGCATTCGCATCGACACCGCGTGTTGGATCATCCAGAAGCAGAAGCGGCGCTTCGCTGGCCAAGGCGCGACAAAGCAAAGCACGCTGCTGGTTGCCGCCGCTCAGGCTGACGATTTGCGAACCGGCACGATGGCTCAGTCCGAGCTCGGATAGCCAATTCTGAGCTGTTGTCTTCAAGGCAGAAAAATCCACAAACCCGAAGCGCGAGAAGCGGGGTGCGGCCGAGATTGCGACATTGTCCTCGACGTTCCACAAAGGCAGAAGGCCCTCGCGCTTGCGGTCACCGCTGACATAAGCCATTTCACTCAGCGACCGGATCGCGCCGGAAGTGCGACCCCGCGTGGCAAATAGAGTTTGCAGCAGTTCGCGTTGGCCCGCACCTTCGAGTCCGGCGACGCCCACGATCTCGCCCTTGCCGACATGGATGCAGATGTCGTGCAGCCGTGGGCCGGTCAGGCTCTGGGCAGTCAGAAGATCCTGCAGGACCGGACTATTCGTTTGTGGTTCGGCGGTATGATGCTGATCGGCGGCAGCCCCGAGCAAACCCAACAACTGGTCGTGCGTGAGCGAACGCCCATCGCCGTCAAAGTGCAACTGTCCGTCGCGCAGCACGACCACGCGATGGGCAAGTTTCAGAGCCTCTTCGAGCTTGTGCGTTACATAGATGATCGCGACGCCCTCATCCGCCTTACGGTGCACGAGATCAGCCAGTTGCTCTGCCTCGTGTGTCGACAAGGCCGATGTCGGCTCGTCCAGGATGACCAAACGCGTGCCTTGCTCTGTCATCGCACGGGCGATTTCGACCATCTGTCGCTCAGCCACTGACAGTTCCGAGACCTCTGCACTCACATCAATCAGATTGCCGGGAAAAACTTGCAGTCGTTCACGGGCGATGCGCATCAGCTCTCGCCTGGACGTCGCGGTCCTTTGATGGGAGGTCAGCGCCAAATTTTCGCCGACCGTCAAATTGGCGAACGTCGAGAGCTCCTGAAATACCCGCTGGATGCCATTGGCGCGCGCCGCGCCGGCGATGTAACTGTCGAAATCGATCCGCTGACCGTTGAGCGTCATGGTGCCCGAGCTTGCCGGAAGAGTGCCACCGATAATGTTCAGGAATGTTGATTTTCCAGCCCCGTTCGGACCCAGCAAGACGAGAATTTCGCCGGCGCGGATGTCGAGGCTGATCTCACGCAGCACCTTGTTGGCGCCAAAGCTCTTTGACAGTTCACGGACCGAGATGAGGACCGGTCCCTCCGACTCTGTTGCTTGCCTTGCACTGTCGTCTCTCACGCCTATCCTCCTCCCGAAGATCTTGTGCTTTTAACCCTTCAGTCTTTCATGGCAGGTTTCGATCAGTGGTCCTGTCCGGCTCTCATGCCGGACAGTGCTTAGGTCGTTCGTGAGGACCTGATCTGACGTTCCAAGCCATCGCTTCGGATGCAGCGCCTGTTACAAGCAGGCCGTCTGGCCACCGTCGACCGAAACCACCGCGCCCGTCATGAAACTGGCGTCGTCGGTGAGCAGGAAGGCGATGACAGCGGCAATCTCCTCCGGTTCACCCATGCGCCCGATCGGATGGGCAGCCTTAATTCGCGCGACCGCTGCCGGGTCCTTCAACATGTATTCGACAAGAGGCGTGTTGGTCATGCCAGGCGCCACCGCGTTGACGCGGATGCCCAGCGGTCCAAGCTCCGGAGACATTGACTTGGTGATACCGGATACAGCGAATTTGGAGGCAACATAGGGCAATCGGTTTGCCACGCCCATCACACCTGCGCCGGACGAGATATTGACGATGGCGCGCGGGCCGTTGTCGTGTTGGACGACTCGTACGAAAGCCTGGCACATGTTCACGGTGCCACCGAAATTGACAGCCAAGACGCGTTCGAGCTTCTCCGGCTCGACATCGAGAATGTTGGCAACGCCCGTAATCCCCGCACAATTGACAAGGCCGTTTAACCGACCAAGCCGCGCCCGCGTTTCTGCTGCCAGGGCCAAAGCCGCCGACTGGTCACACACATCGAGCACCGCTCCCTGGACACGCGCACTGCCGCCGAATTCCGAGACGATCTTATCCACGGCTTGGCTGGTTACATCGATGGCGACAACGTCCGCGCCCTCGGCATGCAGACGGCGCACACAGGCCGCTCCAATACCACTGCCAGCCCCGGTGACCATCACCGTACGACCTTCAAATCTATTCATTTCAGTCCTCCACTGCGACGCGATTGCCCACGTGTCGATCACGTCCCTTGTCTGCTTTGCGACGGCGGGTTGGCTTGCAAGCCTCCACTGCTTGCAGGTCAACGGTATTGGTAGCGCGTGGATTTTTGTCAACGGAGCGAAGGTGGAGGTTGCGGGCGCTGCGGCCCCACCTTGCTTGGTTAGTTTTAGAAAAAAGCGATATTTTGCAATGGGATAGAGACAGATTCGTTGCCGGCGCGCTGTATAGCCTACGATTATACCTGCTTTTTTGACCAAGCCGTTTTTCAACGCATAGAAGGAAGTAATTCTTTGAGGAACCCGACGCGCGACGAGGCTGCGAGGCATCTCGCTCATCGCGGCGGCTGGTCTGATTCCCCGTTTAAATCTCGTTTCGAGAGAGCCGATAAGACAAACAGGCAAGCAGCGCGCCGACCACCAGAATTCCTGCACTGGTAAGGAACGTCGCTTCGTAACCGAACGCGTCGAACAGAACGCCACCGATCGTCGCGCCCAAGGTGATTGCAAACTGGATGTTTGCAACCATCAGCCCTCCGCCTGCCTCAGCGTCGCGCGGCATAGAGCGTGTAAGCCACACACCCCAACCGACCGGCCCGGAGGTCGCAAGGCCCCAGAGTGCGAGAAGCATGGCGGTAGCGAAAATCCAACCGCCGGAGAGAGATAGCGCGATAGCAATGAGCGCCATAAATAGGGGAGCGAAAACCAGCACGCCGTACAAGGTCTTGTTC
>NZ_JBFUAY010000285.1:0-4875 GCF_056406015.1 Rhizobium sp. P1_E1
CCTCCTGATCGCCAACGTGATCTTCCAGCTTCCGGCCTAAAATCGCCTCCCAAGCAGAAAGGCCGAAAAGCCGCCGTGGAAACATGGCGGCTTTTTCATGGACGGTCGTGGCGTCAGGCGGCCGAAGCCCTGGCGGCCTTGATGGCGGCCGCGTCGACATAGAGGCCGAAGCCGACAGCGATGCGATTCCAGCCATTGATGATGTTGATCATCACGGTGAGCTTAACCTGCTCCTCTTCCRTGAACTGGGTGCGGAAATTTTTCGATCTATGACTCCATCGGCGCAGGCAAGATTGTCATGGAAATTGCTTGAAGGCGGGAACGGTCTGTAGAAAGACTATCGAATGGTGCGGATGAAGCAGGATGTGGGACGCATTCGAATCTGGCGCAACGACGCGTTAGCCGGAGTTGAATTGCTGCGCGCGTCGGGAACGCAGCATCACTTTCCGAAGCACTTCCACGAGGCTTACGCAATCCATCTCCACGAACGCGGCACAATGGCGTTCCAATATGGTCAGCCTCAGGTGGCCCTGAAACCAGGCAACATCAATATCCTTGCGCCCGGCGTCGTTCACATGTGCCTGCCGGCCGACGAACAGGCGTTGAACTACCGCTGCCTGTTCGTATCGCCTGCGTTTTTGCAGTACGCGGTGCTCGACCCGGGGGCGACGCGCCTGCCGCTGTTCGAGCGGTTGTTATGCCTTGGCGACCTCGAGCTTTTCCAAAGCCTTGGCAATGCGCATCGATATCTCGAAACTGACGATGACGCTTTTGAAGCCGAGACGCTGCTGACGAGCGGGCTCGCGGCGCTGGCCACTTACTCCGGGCAGCCGCACGCAAGGATCGAAGCAGGCAGCGAGCCGCGGCACGTCACGACCATTCGCGAATTTCTGGACGCCAACTACGACAGGCGTATTGCCCTTGCCGATCTTGCCCGGCTGGTCAGGCTCAATCCCGTGTATCTCGTCCGATCCTTCCGCTCGTCTGTCGGGCTGCCGCCGCATGCCTATCAGAGGCAATTGCGACTGAGCCGGGCGCGGCAGTTGCTTCGGTTGGGCACGCCGCCGGCCGAAGTAGCCGAGATGGTCGGCTTCGCCGATCAGAGCCATCTCTCCCGCCTGTTCAAACAGACGACGGGCGTGACGCCCGCCGATTATGCGAAAGGTTTATAGCGTTCAAGACAGCAGGGTTTGCTTATGTGAATACTGTCTACTCTTGCGGGTGACGACGGCTGGCTCCGGCGATGCGCCCGCAAGGCGATCGGGAAAACAGGAGCGGGGCGATTATCATGCCAACCCTCGGCAATATCTGGTTGTTTATCGGCGCTTCCTTGGCCCTGCTTCTGATTCCCGGGCCGGCGGTTCTCTACATCTTTGCCCGCTCGGTCGAGCAGGGCCGCCTCGCCGGCTTTGTTTCGATTCTCGGCATCCATGCCGCGACGCTGGTACATGTCATCGTCGCGGCGTTGGGCTTATCGGCAGTCCTGGCTTCATCGGCTCTGGCGTTCAGCGCGGTAAAGTATGCAGGCGCTGCCTATCTGATTTGGCTTGGGCTCAAGAAGATTTTCGGCCGAAGCGAGATTCCCGGCACCGCGACCGGCTTGAAGGCGTTCGGGCACGCGCGCCTTCTCCGCGACGGGTTCGTCGTCAATCTCTTCAATCCCAAGACCGCGCTCTTCTTTCTTGCCTTCCTGCCCCAGTTCGTCGAGGTGGACCGGGGTCACGCAGCGATGCAGATCGCGTTCCTGGGTCTGATCTACACCTGTCTCGGCATCATAACTGACGGCAGCTACGCATTCGCGGCCGGCACTGCGGGCGACTGGTTGAGGCGCAATCGCCGCTATCTCACAGCCGAACGCTATGTCAGCGGGGCCTTGCTGATCGGCCTCGGGTTGACGGCCGCTTTTGCAGGAAACCGAGGCAGCAGTCAGTCGTGACGCGAGCCGGCGCCGGTCGATCATCCTGAACCTGGGACACCCTGTCCGCTTCGGCGAGAAGCGGACAGGGTTCGTTCAATCAGAGCTGAAGGAAGGCTCAGCGGCCGCCCTCGATCTTGCGGTGGCGCTGGTTGATACCGCCCTTGCCGTAGGGGTAGTCGAAAGGCTGAGGCGCGCTCACCTCATTGAGCCTCGCCATGTCGTCGTCGGAGAGCTTGAGTTTCATGGCGCCGAGATTGTCGGCGAGCTGTTCCGGCGTGCGGGCGCCGAGGATGACTGAGGTGATCGCCGGCTGCGCCGCCGTCCAGGCGAGCGCTACCTGTGCCATGCTGACGCCATGCGCCTTGGCGATCTCCTCGACGACGCCGATGATCGCCCAGGTTCGTTCCAGCGCATTGCGCGGCGCATAGGATTCACCGCCGCGATTGGGGTTTTCACCGAGGCGGGTGGCGCCCGTCGGCATCTCATCGCGCTTGTATTTGCCGGTCAGCCAGCCGCCGCCGAGCGGCGACCATGGCAACAGGCCCATGCCGGCATCCTGGGAGGCTGCGACGATCTCGAGCTCGATGTCGCGCACCAGCAGGTTATATTGCGGCTGCAGCGTCACCGGGCGGGTATAACCCCGCGCCTTGGCGATCTCCGAGGCCTTGGCGATGTGCCAGCCGACATAATTGGAAAAGCCGTAATAGCCGATCTTGCCGGAGGAAACCGCATCGTCGAGAAAACGCAGCGTTTCCTCGATCGGGGTCAGCGCATCCCAGGCATGCATCTGGTAGAGGTCGATCTGCTCGAGGCCGAGACGGCGGAGCGAATCGTCGAGCGCCTGGCCGAGATGCCGGCGCGACAGGCCGATATCGTTGGGTCCGTTGCCCATCGGAAAGCGCCCCTTGGTGGCGACGATCGCCTGGCGGGCCTCGGTCGGGCGCGCCTTCAGCCAGCGTCCGATGATCTCTTCAGACTTGCCGGCGCTGTAGACATCGGCGGTGTCGATGAAATTGCCGCCCCAGGCGAAATAATCGTCGAGCAGCTTGTGCGAGGCGGCCTCATCGGCCTCCGCGCCGAAGGTCATGGTGCCGAGGCAATAGGCGGTGACGACGGTCCCGCTGGGACCGAGCTTGCGATAGTCCATTTCTTCCTCCTCATGCGGATACCCGCAGCCGACACGCAAACGGTCGGGGTAGAAGCCGGGGCTCCTGCAATCAATGACAATATTGTGCTTGAGGCGGCCGCTTGCCGCCGGGTGACGTATAGCGCCCCAGGCTGGGAGCACAGGGGCCGGGGGGAGCATAACCAATCCCGCCCGCGCGACAAGTGAGAAAAAAATATTCCTGCCGTCGCGGCCGGCGAGGATCACGGATTTTGCGAAAACGAGCCGGCGATCAGATCGGCTGCGGCGACGCCGGTCTCGTAGGCGCCGTGCGCCGTCGAATAACGCGACTTCGAACAGGCTTCGCCGGCAAAGAAGATCCGCTCGTCATGCGGCGCGGCGAGACGGCCGCGTTGATCGGAAGCGCCGGGTTCGGCATAGGAATAGGAGCCGCCGATATGGGGCGTTGCGGCCCAGGCCGACATTGCGGCGACCGACAGCTCCTTGCGGATATCCGCGCCAAAATGTGCCGCCAGTTCATCTCCGGCGAAGGAGAAGGCGGCCTCTCTGCCTTGCCCCTCCAGATCATGCGCGAGGTCACCGGCGAAATAGGCCTCGACGACGGGCGCGCCGAACGGCCGGAGCTGATAGGTGCCGGTTGCGCCGCGACCGGTGGAGCCGAGCATATGCGTATCCGCCGGCAGCGCCTGCTGATTTGCGAGCCTCAGGAAGAGCTTGTCGGCGAGCCCTAGGGGCAAACGGGCTGCGGCCTCGATCTTCTCCGGCAAAGGCGGGTCGAAGGCGATCTTGCCGGCGGCAAGCACATTCGTTGACACGGTCACCAGCACCGCGCGGGCACTCAGCACACCCTGGTTCGTCGCGATGCCGATGCGGCCGGCATGACGATGGTCGATGCGCGTCACCGCGGTGCCGAGCTTTGCCCGAACCGGCTTGCCGTAAAGCGAGACCAGCGTTCCATAGCCCTCGCGTACCCGCCAGTCAGGGCCGGGGCCGGGATCGTATCTGTTGTAATCGACGACCGACGACCGCTCCAGTTCGGCACCGGTGATATAGGTGCCGATCGCCCGGATCTGGCCATTCCAGGGATTGCCGGGCTCGAGCAATTCGGCCATGGCTGCGTCATTCCCCTCATGGCTCTCGAGGCGCTCGAAATAGGCGCCGATCGCCTTCCTTGCGGCATGCGCCTCCGCGCCATCCCGCTGAAGCCGCCGTCCGCCATCGTTCCAGGGTGCCGGCGTACGGTCGACCGTCAGTCCGACCTCGCCGGCGATCGCAGTCCAGGCATTGGTCCGCGCGCCATGCAGCCAGCCGCAGCCGAGATCGAGCGCGACATCGGCGTCAGGCAGTCCGACCGTCCAGGCGCGCCCGCCGAGACGGTCGCCGGCTTCAAGCAGGAGGATGGAAAGATCCGGGCGGATTGCCTGCAGGCGACGGGCGGCGGCGATGCCGGCGGCACCGGCGCCGATGATGACGACATCCTGTTCGGCGCCCTTGCTGTTGTCACCCGGCAGGTATTTTCCTTCGGTCGTGCGACGTTAAGTGGAAAGGGTCGTCTCAAGCCAGCCCCGCTTCGCTATTGCAGTTGCTCCAGCAGCCGCCGGAGTGCTGTCCGCAGATCATCCATCTGCTGCGGGCTGGTCAAGGCGGCCCAGCTTTCATCGACGCGCCGGCCCGCCGCCATTGCTATCGGCCTGACCCCCTGGCCTTTTTCCGTCAAAAACACCAGCCGGCCGCGCCGATCGTTCGGATCTGGCCGGCGCTCGACATAACCCAGGCGCTCGAGTTCTTCGACAGCCTGCGTCATCGTCTGCTTACGCACCCGGGCGAGCTT
>NZ_JBFUAY010000286.1:0-4861 GCF_056406015.1 Rhizobium sp. P1_E1
GATGAAGGCAAACTTCAAAGGTTTCAAGGACGAGCAGTACAAGCCCTATAACTTCAGTCCCGCCCCCTTCCTCGCAGACAAGGACTCTGCCCAGCAGGGGTACCTGACCTCCGAACCTTACGAGATCCAGAAGCAGGCAGGCTTCGAGCCGAAGGTCTTCCTGCTCGCCGACAACGGCTACTCGCCCTATTCGACGATGATCACGACAACACAGGCGATGATCGACAGCAAGTCCGATGTCGTGCAGCGCTTCGTCGATGCCTCGATCGAGGGCTGGTACAACTACCTCCATGGCGACAACAGCAAGGCGAACGAGCTGATCAAGAAGGATAATCCTGAAATGACGGATGGCCAGCTCGCCTACTCGATCGCCAAGATGAAGGAATACGGCATCATCGAATCCGGCGACAGCCTCGACAAGGGCATCGGCTGCATCACCGATGCGCACTACAAGACGTTCTTCAACGAGATGGTGGCGATCAAGGTCTTCAAGCCGGAGACGGATTACACCAAAGCGTTTACGACGAAGTTCGTCTGCAAGAGCACCGGTGTGGCACTGAAGAAGTAGGCCGACCGACGGCTCTCCCCTGGTCCGCCATTGAGGACGTGGCGGGCCGTATCCTCCCGCATGAACGAGACAGCAATGCTCCCAGCAGACATCCAGGCGGTATCCCCGAAAGAGACGCGCAAGCGGCCGCTTGTTGTCATGCAGTCGGTCTCGAAGGTCTTTTCCAGCGGCACTGTCGCTCTTTCGAACATGTCGCTCACGGTCGAAAGCGGCGAGTTTGTCAGCCTGCTCGGCCCTTCCGGCTGCGGCAAGTCGACGGCGCTGCGCATCATAGCCGGTCTCGGCGATGTCACCTCGGGAACGATCGACTGGCCGAGTTCGCGCATCAATTCCAGAGGTCTGCCGGAGGGCGATATCGGCTTTGTCTTCCAGGAGCCGACGTTGATGCCCTGGAAGAACGTGTTCGACAACGTCCATCTGCCGCTGAGGTTGAGGCGCGTTTCGAAGGCAGCCGCGCATGATCAGATCATGGAAGTGCTGACCACTGTCGGCCTTCAGGATTTTGCCAAGGCCTATCCGCGCGAACTTTCCGGCGGCATGAAGATGCGCGTCTCGATCGCCCGTGCGCTGGTGACGAAGCCGAAGCTGCTGCTGATGGACGAGCCTTTCGCCGCGCTCGATGAGATCACCCGCCAGAAACTCAACGACGACGTGCTGCGGCTGTGGAAGGCGACCGGCATTACGGTGATTTTCGTGACGCATTCGGTCTTCGAGTCCGCCTATCTCTCGAACCGCATCGTCGTGATGAAGGCAAGGCCCGGGCGCGTGCATGCCGACGTCCCGCTGATCACCAGCCTCGAACGCGACGCGCACTACCGCACCTCGGAAGAATACCGCAAGGCCTGCGAAACGGTATCGCATTCGCTGATCGGGGCGATCAATTCGGCAGGGGATCATTGATGAGTGATGAAACAGACACATCGCCGCTGCTCGTTAAGGGTACCGCAAGCGCAAGGCGCCGCGATCTTGCGCTGCGCATCGCAATCCCCTTCCTCGTCATCGCTCTGTTGATCCTCGTCTGGTACGCCTATGTGAAACTGTCGGGCGTGCCGCCCTATATCCTGCCAGGACCGGCCGCTGTGGCAAATGCCTTCGTGACGGATTGGGGTACGCTCGCCCCTGCCCTCTGGGTCACCACCAAGATCACCTTCATGTCGCTGATGCTGGCGCTTGTCGGCGGCGTCGGCTTTGCGATCTTCCTGGTGCAATCGCGCTGGGTCGAGCTTGCCTTCTATCCCCTTGCCGTCATCCTGCAGGTAACGCCGATCGTGGCGATCTCGCCGCTGATCCTGATCTACGCTCCCTCCACGCAGGTCGCGCTCCTCATCTGCGCCTTCCTCGTCGCATTCTTCCCGATCCTGTCGAACATGGTGCAGGGCCTGAAGAGCGTCGACCATAACCTCATCAACCTCTTCGAGCTCTATGGCGCCTCGCGCTGGCAGACGCTGATCCATCTGAAGATCCCGGCCGCCCAGCCCTATTTCATGACCGGTCTTCGCATCGGCGGCGGGCTCGSGCTGATCGCCGCCGTCGTCGCTGAATTTGCCGCGGGCTCCGCCGGTGCCGGCTCCGGCCTCGCCTTCCGCCTGCTCGAAGCGCAGTACCGGATGAACATCCCGCGCCTCTTCGCAGCGCTGTTGATGCTCTCCATGCTTGGGGTAGCGATCTTCGGCCTCACCACCCTCATTGCCTGGCTGAGCCTTCACCGCTGGCATGAAAGCAGCATCAAACGGGAAAACTGATGACTTATTCTTTCATATCCCCGCCAAATGCGGCCCGCTTCGTGCTGAGCAATGCGACAGTGCCCGTCGTCACCCTCGAGCATGTCGACGTGCCAATCACCGAGGGACTGGCCACGGTCGATATCGTCATCAGCGACGGCATGATTGCAGCCATCCGGCCGGCCGGCGCCGCACCCGCCGATTATGCCAGGATCGATCTCAAGGACGGCATGGTCTGGCCGTGTTTTGCCGATATCCATACTCATCTCGACAAAGGCCATATCTGGCCACGCCAGGCCAATCCCGACGGCAGCTTCATGGGCGCGCTCGATGCCGTCAGGGCCGACCGGGAAGCCAACTGGTCGGCCGCGGACGTCAAACGGCGCATGGAATTCTCGCTCCGCTCCGCCTATGCCCATGGGACCAGCCTGATCCGCACGCACCTGGATTCGCTTGCGCCCCAGCATCGCATCTCCTTCGAAGTTTTTGACGAAATCCGGGATGCCTGGAAGGACAGGATCGCGCTGCAGGCGGTCGCCCTCTTCCCGCTGGATGCCATGGCAGACAGCACCTTCTTTGCCGATCTCGTCACGGTCATCCGGCAGACCGGCGGCCTGCTTGGCGGCGTCACCAGGATGGGGCCGGAGCTTGTCTGGCAGCTCGACACGCTCTTCAGGACTGCCGCGGAGCATGGCCTGGATGTCGATCTGCATGTGGACGAGACGGATGATCGCGGCGCCGAGACACTGAAGGCAATCGCCGAGGCCGTGCTGCGCAACGGGTTCGAGGGCAAGGTGACCGCCGGCCATTGCTGCTCGCTCGCCCGCCAGGACGAAGACACCGCCGCGCGCACCGTCGCGTTGGTCGCCAAGGCAGGTATCGCGGTCATCGCACTGCCGATGTGCAACATGTATCTACAGGATCGCTATCCCGGCCGCACCCCGCGCTGGCGCGGCGTCACGCTGTTCAAGGAGCTGGCCGCTGCCGGTGTCGCGACCGCGGTCGCATCCGACAATACGCGTGACCCCTTCTATGCTTATGGCGATCTCGATCCAGTGGAGGTCTTCCGCGAGGCCGTGAGGATTCTGCATCTCGACCATCCGCTCGATACTGCCGCCCGCGTCGTCACCACCTCGCCCGCCGCCATCGTCGGACGGTCGGACAAGGGCCGTATCGCCGCCGGCGATCCGGCCGATCTCGTGCTCTTCAGCGCGCGGCGCTGGAGTGAATTCCTGTCCCGTCCGCAGTCTGACCGCGTCGTGCTTCGCCGCGGCAAGGTGATCGACCGCAGCCTGCCGGATTACCGTGAACTCGATAACGTCGTTGGAGCCTGACATGGCCGATTATCAGAAGATCAAAAAGGAACTCGAAGGCATCGCCGTTGAGGACAATCCGGCGCTGGTTCGCCAGAAGAGCCGGGATTTCTATTGGTATTCGCCTGTACTCAAAGCCCAGCTCGACAATGTGACGGCCGATATCGTCGTCACACCGAAGACCGAGGAAGAGGTCATCCGGACGCTGAAGGTCGCCTTTGCCCATGGCGTGCCGGTCACGCCGCGCGGCGCCGGCACCGGCAATTACGGCCAGGCCATGCCACTTTCCGGCGGCATCGTTCTCAATCTTGCAGCCATGGACAAGATCAAGGAGATCCATCCCGGCCGCGTCATCTGCGAACCGGGCATCGTGCTTGCCCAACTCGACAAGCAGACCAAGGCCCATTCCGGCCAAGAGCTGCGTTTCCACCCCTCCACCGCCCAGACGGCGACGGTCGGCGGCTTCATCGCCGGCGGTTCTGGCGGCGTCGGCTCGATCACCTGGGGCGGCTTGCGCGACCTCGGCAACATCCTGCGGCTGCGCGTCGTCACCATGGAGGCCGAACCGCGCGTCCTCGATCTCACCGGCTGGGATCTCCAGAAAGTGAGCCATGCCTACGGCACGAACGGCATCATCACCGAGATTGAGATGCCGCTCGCACCTGCCTATGACTGGGTCGATGTGCTCGTCGGCTATGACGACTTCATGGAAGCGGTGCGCTTCTCCGACGCGCTGGCGAAATGCAACGGCATCCTCGTCAAGGAGATCGCGCCGATCGCCGCTCCCATTCCTTTCGATTATTTCACCCGCCACAAGCCTTACATCCGTCAGGGCCAGTCGATCGTCGTGCTGATGATTGCGCCGCACTCCATGGATGCCTTTCTTGCCTTCACGGCGGCGCAGAAGGGCGAGATCATGTTCCGCTCCGACAAAGTGGAAAGCATGCGCGGCATTCCGCATGCCTATGAGCTTGCCTGGAACCACACGACATTGCGTGCGCTGAAGGTCGACCCGAGCTTCACCTATCTGCAGGTGCAATATCCAGGCCCGGACCATGTCGCCAAGGTGCGGAAGATGGTCGAAATTTTCGGTGACGAAGTGCCAGGGCATCTCGAATTCATCAAGTTTGACGGCCAGATCCAGTGCTCCGGCCTGCCGTTGGTCCGCTATACCACCGAAGAGCGGCTGGAAGAGATCATCAAGATCCACCAGGACAATGGATGCCCGATCTTCAACCCGCACCGCTATACGCTTGAAG
>NZ_JBFUAY010000287.1:0-4852 GCF_056406015.1 Rhizobium sp. P1_E1
CTGCTGGGATCGGTGGCGGCCGTAGTCGTGGGCGGCACCCGGATTACCGGAGGCGTCACCTCGGTTTTCGGCACGGCGCTTGGCGCGCTGGTGCTCACCCTTGCCCAATCGGACCTGATACTTCTGCAGCTCAGCATTGGCGCTCAATACGTCATTCAGGGCCTGATCGTCCTGGGGACGGTCTGCCTGGTGGCGGCCCGGTCATCGAACAACAGATAGTCCGCAGCAGCGGACACAGAGACCTACAACAAGGAGGAGGAATGTATGCGACGAGGTAACGCGAAAAGACGGGCCGTGATGGTGGGCGGTCTGCTATTGGCGGCAGCGTTCGCTGGTGCGATGGCGACCGGGCCTGTGATGGCCGAGGATAAGATCACGATCGGTGTCGCCATGCCGTTCCAGGGCAATGGTTGGCAGAAGGGCTTCCTGGCTGCGGCCCAGTGGGCTGCAGCCGAACTGAATGCAAAGGGCAAGAAGGTTGAACTCAGCGTCGTCGATGCCGCAGGCGACCCGCAGACCCAGATCCAGCAGATCAACAACCTGACCCTGCAGGGGGTCGACTTCATCATTCTCGAACCCTTGTCGGATACGGCGCTGAATGGCGCGATCGACAATGCCGTCAATGCCGGCATTCCAGTGCTAACGACCGCGCTGGGCTCTGTTACCAACTCCAAGGCGGTCGATCTGCAGTTCGACTATGACGAACTAGGCGAAAAATATGTGAGCTACATCGCCGAACGGACGGGCGGCAAAGGCAATGCATTGAACATACGCGGATTGGCCGGAAACGCGGCCGAGCAAGCGATCCAGGATGCCTATGTCAAGGCACTGACGAAATATCCAGACATCAAGATCGTTGCGGAAGTTTACGGAGACTGGAACCAGTCCGTCGCCCAGCAGCGGGTCTCCGCTATTCTGCCAACACTGCCCGACGTGAACATCATTTTCTCCCAGGGCGTTGCAGCCTTCGGTGCGGCCCAGGCCTTCATGTCCGCTGGGCGCGACGTACCGCTGCAGATCTACGGCTTTGACGGCGTCGATGCCAACCTGCTTCTCGAGCTGAACGCGAAGTCTGGCTATCAATCGGTGGCGATCAATACCGACCCTGGTATTGGCAGCGTCGCAGTCAACGTGGCGGTTGCAAAGCTCAGYGGTATTGATGTGCCCATGAAGATGATTTCTCCCATCCCCACGATCACGCTGGAGGATCTCAAAACGACCTATAAGGGCATGGCCGACAGCGACATAGCCTGGGTGAAATACGACTATGACTGGACGCTTGCGAATGTCATTCACGCCAAGTAACCCGGAGACTGATTGAACGGTTTCCTCCCGGCACCGCGCCGCAGGGACGAAAGTCCGGCGGCGCGGATTGCTGGCTGCACGATCAGCCGCGTCGCCGACCAACACATGCAACGGCCGTGCAGATCCCGAAATGAACTCGCCTGTAGCTCGCTTCTTTCCGTTTTTGGCGCTCCTGACCGCGCGACAAAATCTCTGTGCGGGTCACACTGACAGCCGCGACGTGGGAAGGGATGAAAGACGCCCTCAATAGAGCTCGCCGCCCTAGGAAACAACATGACGAAAGGAGCAACATAGTGACTGAGCACTACGAGATTCTCGACAAGCGTTTCCACGATAAAGTCGCGGTGCTTTTTCCGCCGGAAGAGCTTTTCAACGCCGGCCTTTTCACCGAGGGCCCGGCCTATTTCCCGGCCGGCCGCTTTCTCCTTTTCACCGATCTTCCAAACGATCGCATCATGCGTCTGGACGAAACGGATGGATCAATCAGTGTATTTCGCCACGATTGCGGCCATCCAAACGGTCAAACCGTGGACCTTGAGGGCCGATTGCTCAGCTGTGAGCATCGCCACCGTCGTGTCAGTCGTACACAACACGACGGGAGCATCATCACCATCGCCGAAACCTGGCAGGGCAAAAAGCTGAACTCGCCAAATGACGTGGTCGTGACCTCTGACGGGGCAGTCTGGTTTACCGATCCGCCATATGGAATTCTGCATGATCTGGATGGTATGAAAGCCGAGTCAGAGATCAAGGCTTGCCATGTCTATCGCGTCGATCCGCATACCGGAGCCGTGGAGGCAAAGATCACCGATATGGTGATGCCGAACGGTCTGGCCTTTTCCCGCGACGAAAGCACACTTTATGTCGTCGACAGTGGCAAGAGCCATCACGAAAACGGCCCTGCGCACCTGCGGGCCTTCCAAGTCGATATCGACCACCGCATCACAGGCGGCAATGTCGTTGCAGAGTGCCCTGTCGGCATCTTTGACGGTTTAAGATTGGACAGCGACGATCATATCTGGATCAGCGCCGGGGATGGTGTCTATTGTTACGAGCCGGACGGCGGACTGCTGGGAACGATCAAGCTTGGAAAAATTGCAGCGAACCTTACCTTTGCCGGTCCCAGGCGCAACATCATGTACGTCTGCGCAACGAACTCGCTTTACCGAATTCGGCTCAAGATCAATGGCCGTAACCGCTAGGGAAGCATTCGCACGGTTCAGGTCGACAAACGCGCGATCGCCATTTTTTGAGGCAATGCCTCGAGGGCCGTTGCGAGACAAGTCCGCAGTTCGGCAGCAAATGCCACAAGAGGTCGGGCTTGCTGGTTGGCTGGCATTGTCAATCCGGCTCCGAGTTGAGGGAGTCATATGGTTTGGCGGCGTAACGTGCTAAGTTGAGCGCCAAGTCGGAGGTGCTTGACATGGCACGCGTCATCGGAGCCGCCCTCACTCTGTGCATCGTGGCACTGTTCGCAGCTTACGGACGCGCCGGGGAAGTCCGTCCGAAATTTCCCGCAGACGAGACATTGACAGTGCCATCGCTCACCCTGACGGACGAGCAGTTCTTGCAGGGGAATACGGCGAACGGAGTTGCTGTAACGCTGACTGGCCAGCTCCGATTCCCCAGTTGGAATGAGCATCTGCCGGCCGTCATTCTGCTCCATGGTTCCAATGGTGCTGCCAACAGCACGCCAGCAGTCCGATGGGGCGAATTTCTCAACAGAATGGGCATCGCCACGTTCCGCCTTGATAGTTTCGGCGGTCGAGGCATAGATCAGGTCGAGACAGACCAGTCGCGGCTGAGCTCTTTGGCACAATTCTACGATACCTATCGCGCCGTCGACGTGCTCGCGGCTCACCCGCGGATCGATCCATCACGCATCGCCGTGATGGGCTTTTCGCGCGGTGGCTCCGCCGCGCTCTATACCAGCCTGCGGCGCTTCCAAGCCCTCCATGGGTCGGCAAAGGCGCGCATTGCCGCACATCTTTCGTTCTATCCTGCGTGCAACATTCACTTTGTCGATGAACTCGACATTGCCGACGCACCAGTCCGCGAATTCCACGGCGCGGCGGATGACACGACCCTGGCTGTGGCGTGCCTTGATTACATCACGCGTCTCAACGCCGCCGGTAAGGACGCTGTCATGAGCGAGTATCCCGGCGCGCACCACGGGTTCGACAACCCCGATGCACGGTTGGTTTCCGTTGCCCAAAGCGCACAATCTTCTCGCAATTGTCAGCGCCGCGAGGAAGACGGCAGGATACTCAATGACGAGACTGGCAAGCCCTTCACCTTCAATGATGCTTGTGTGCAACTCGGCTCGACCGTGGGTTACGACAAAGCTGCGACCGAGGCAGCACAAGCCACAGTGAGGACGTTCTTGACGGGAGTATTTCGCCTCAACTGATCCGATGGCTAAGCATCGAGAGCGGGCTGCTGACAGAACTATCTGATTGAACGCGCTGTCATGAACCACATGTTGCGTCATTCAGACCGCAATGGGCTGGAAGGGAGGCGGTTCGCTCCGGGGGACTGCTTTTTTGAGCTACAAGACCGAGCTGGTGGCATTTGCTCCAAATAGCGGACAAGTTCTTCGTGCCCCAGACGAACGAGCTCAGCTCCGCGAGATGTTGCCTATCGCCACGTAGCGGCGATAGGCCGTGTGTGGATTACAGCGAAATACCAAGCTCGCGTATCAATGGCTGTAAAATCGCTTTGTCGTCATGCCAGCGCGTCAAGAACGATTGTGGATCACTCGCCGGCGCGCCCAAGCCAAGTTCCGCATATCGTGCTTTTACGGCTTCGTCCTGCAGGGCAAAGGCAAGCGCGCTGCTAAGACGATTGACCACTTCATCGGGCGTAGCACGTGGGACGATCATGCCCTGCCACGCCCCCGCGGTGAAACCCGGAAGAACCTTTTCATCGAATGTCGGGGTGTCTGGCAGAGCTGCCAAGCGCGATGCGGAAAATGTCGCGAGCGGCCTCAAGTCACCGGAGCGGATGACCTCGCGAGCCGTGGCATAGTCGATCACGATGGAGGGGACGACGCCGGCCAGAACGTCATTCAATGCCGGAGCCATGCCCCGGTAGCTGATGTGCTCGAGCTTCAGGCCGGCTTGACGTGCCAGCCTTTCCATTGCCAAATGCAAGGGGCTACCAACGCCCGGGCTAGCAAAGGCGATAGGCTGGGAGGTTGTCTTTGCCTGATCGATAAATTCTTTGACGGATTGGTACGGCTGGGCTTTCGAGACGGCCAACAGGATGTTGACGTCAGCATAGGCGCCAACGGGGCGGAAGTCCTTGTCCGGGTCGTATTGGAGATTTTTATATGCAACCGGGTTGATGATCAGGGTGCCGTTGTCGGCAGCACCGACCGTGAGGCCATCGGGATGGGCATGGGCGAGAGCGGTTGCGCCAATTGAGCTGCCGGCGCCGGGACGGTTGTCGACGATGATTGTCTGGCCAAGTTTCTGGGACATCGGGCCACTCAGCAGCCGTGCGATGAGGTCGGTCGCTCCCCCAGGTGGATAGCCCACAATCCATC
>NZ_JBFUAY010000288.1:0-4846 GCF_056406015.1 Rhizobium sp. P1_E1
GGCATGAGCCGGATCATGGCAGGACGCGCAGGCCTGGAGCCCCGAGGCTGACAGCGAGGGATCTGAAAATATCTCACGGCCAAGTGCGGTGAGCGTTTCGGCCCGGGCGAAGGCGTCAGTGCGCGACATCGGTCCGGGATGAACGCCTGCAGCGGTCGCCGCGCTGCTTTGCCGCAGGGGAAGAATGGCAAGACCAAGCGCCACGGCACCCATGCCGACGGCCAGGCCGGAGCGCACAAGCCAGATGATCTTCGTCGTCATGGTAAGGATTCCAATAAGTTAGTACTGGTTTCCGCCATGATCGAACCTCGCTGCAACAAATTGATGACGGCCAGTCTCCTGCTGCATCACGGCAACCCCTGATGTCACAAAGTTGATAGACGGCCGGAATAGCGTCGAAGTGCCCCCGAGCGTTCTCCGCTCCCTCTAGCCAACGCCCCCTAGCCATGAGGTACCCCCGTGAAAAGACTGAAACTCCTCCATTCGATCTGTCTCGCCGGATCGGCCATCGTGCCGTTTGCGGTGGCGACGGCAACCCATGCGGCGCCGGCCGGTTACGACAAGATCGACAATGTCGTCGTCATCTATGCCGAGAACCGCAGCTTCGATAATCTCTATGGCAGCTTTCCCGGCGCCGACGGGCTCTCGAACGCGACTRCCGATCGCACACGCCAGCTCGATCGCGATGGCCAGCCGCTGTCCGAACTGCCGCCGGCCTGGGGCGGCCTCACCGCCAAGGGTGTCTCGCCTGCCGTCACCGAGGCGCAGTCGGCCCATCTCGCCAACGCCTCCTTCGCGATCGACGATCCGCAGGGCTTCGCAGAGGCGCCTTCGGTCATCACCCGCGACCTCTGGCATCGCTTCTACCAGGAGCAGATGCAGATCGACGGCGGCAAGAACGACAAGTTCGTCGCCTGGGCCGATTCCGGCAGCCTGGTCGTGGGCCATTACGACGGCTCCATCCTGCCGATGTGGCAGGTCGCCAAGAAATACGTCATTGCCGACAATTTCTTCCAGGGCGCCTTCGGCGGTTCGTTCCTCAACCATTTCGCGCTGGTCTGCGCCTGCACGCCCTATTATCCCAACGCCGACAAGAGCCCGGCCAAGCCCACCATCGCCAAGGTGGATGCGGATGGCACGTCGCTGACCGTGGCGGAAAACGCCCCGAAGTCGGCGCTGGACGGCGCACCGAAATTCGTTTCCGACGGCACGCTGACGCCTGACTTCTACGCCGTCAACACCATGCAGCCGCCCTACCAGCCGAGCGGCAATCCGCCGGCCAAGGATGGTGACGCGGCCTATGCCGATCCGGCGGCCGCAACTACGCTGCCGCCGCAGCATGAAATCACCATCGGCGACCTGCTGTCGCTGAAAGGCGTCAGCTGGGCCTGGTACGGCGGCGCCTGGCAGGCAGCCCTTGATGGCAAGAATGCCACCCCGGTGCCGAACTTCCAGTTCCATCACCAGCCGTTCAACTATTTCGCCAATTTTGCGCCCGGCACCCCGGCGCGTGCCGAGCATCTGAGGGATGGTGGCCTAGGCGGCGAGGCCTTCCTCAAAGATATCGACGACGGCAAGCTGCCGGCGGTTTCCTTCTACAAGCCGCAGGGCAACCTCAACGAACATGGCGGTTATGCCGATGTTTCGAGCGGCGACCAGCATCTTGCCGATATCGTTTCCCACCTCGAGAAGAGCCCGCAATGGGGCCATATGCTCGTCATCGTCACCTATGACGAGAATGGCGGGTTCTGGGATCACGTCGCTCCGCCGAAGGCCGACCGCTGGGGTCCGGGCAATCGTATTCCGGCCTTCATCATCTCGCCCTTCGCCAAAGGCGGCATGGTCGATCATACGCAGTACGACACCACGTCGATCATCCGCTTCATTACCGCGCGCTACGATCTGCCGGTGCTGCCCGGCATCGTCGCCCGCGACAAGGCGCTGCGGAACAACGACCGGCCGCCAATGGGAGACCTGACTGCCGCGCTCGACCTGACGCATTGACCGATGATGAGCCGCCCCGGCGCTGGCCGGGGTCGCTCTCCCTTCAGGCTTACCGTCACCGCCGCAGCAGCGGCCGCAATGCCGCCTGCGTTTCCTTCAGCAGCGGCAGATAGCGCTCCTTCATCTCCGCCGCCGGGACGAGGGCGGCCGGCGCGCCGATATTGATCGCTGCGACCGTTTCGCCACGATCGTTGTCGATGGGCACGGCAATGGAGCAGAGGCCGATCTCCAGCTCCTGATCGATGATGGCGTAACCCTCAGTGCGGACGCGGCGGAATTCGGCGATCAGCTCATCCGGATCGGTTCTGGTATTTGCAGTGTTTTGTTTCAGCTCGCTGCGGGCCAGGATCGCGCGGGCCTCGCTCTCGGTAAGGGCTGCGAGCAGCACGCGCCCCATCGAGGCGCAGTAGGCGGGCAGGCGGCTGCCGGGGGTGAGATTGATCGACATGACGCGGCGCTGCGAGGCGCGGGCGATATAGACGATGTCGGTGCCGTCGAGCACCGAAGCCGAGGCGCTCTGGCCGGCTTTTTCCGAGAGAAGATCGAGATGTGGCTGCAGCAGCGCCGGCAGCGGCGTCGCTGAGAGATAGGCATGGCCAAGGCGCAGGATCTTTGGCGTCAGCGTGAAGAACTTGCCGTCATAATCGGCATAACCGAGCTCGGCGAGCGTCAGCAGCGAGCGGCGCACGGTGGCGCGGTCAAGCTCCGTCAGCTTGGCGGCCTCGGCAATGGAAAGCCGCTGCCGTGTTTCACCGAACGCTTCGATGACCTTCAGGCCGCGGGCGAAGCCGCTGACGAAATCCGTTTCGCGCATGGGTCCAGTCTCCAATGGATTCATTCATTTTGTGCGATATATGAACAAATGTCAAATATCGCACAAATACATTGCCGCTTGGCCCGCCGCGCTTTATGTCTACGCCAGAGGACGGGATGGAGAGCTCCCGCTCGCATAGCCAAGGAGAGATCCCGCATGGACAAGACAGTCGGGAGCACGGCGGAAGCCGTCTCTGAGATCGGAGATGGCGCGACCGTCATGATCGGCGGTTTTGGTGGCTCGGGCGCGCCGATCGAGCTCATTCATGCCTTGATCGACAAGGGCGCCAAAAACCTCACCGTGATCAACAACAATGCCGGCAACGGGCGCATCGGTATCGCCGCGATGATCGATGCCGGCATGGTGCGGAAGATGATCTGCTCTTTCCCGCGTTCGTCGGATCCGCGCGCCTTCACCGACAAATATTTGGCCGGCGAAATCGAGCTCGAGCTGGTGCCCCAGGGAACGCTTGCCGAGCGCATCCGCGCCGGCGGGGCCGGCATCCCGGCCTTTTATACGCCGACGGCCTACGGCACCGAACTGGCCGACGGCAAAGTCATCGCCGAATTCGATGGCCGCCATTACGTGCAGGAGCGCTGGCTGAAGGCCGACTTCGCGATCGTGAAGGCCGAGATCGGCGATATCCAGGGCAATCTCACCTACAACAAGGCCGGCCGCAACTTCAATCCGCTGATGTGCATGGCCGCGGCGAAGACCATCGTCCAGGTCTCATCCATCGTGCCGGCCGGCGGCATCGATCCCGAGCATGTGGTGACACCGGGTATTTTCGTCGATCGCGTCGTCGCCGTCCCCAGTCCCCAGCAGGAAGAAGAGCTCATTCGAGCCGGAGTGGCCTACGTATGACCATCGACACTCGTGAAGACATCAAGCTTTCCAATGCGCAGATCGCCTGGCGGGCCGCGCAGGATATCGCCGACGGCGCCTATGTGAACCTCGGCATCGGCTTTCCCGAAATGGTCGCCCGCTATCAGCCGCCCGGCCGTCAGGCGATTTTTCACACGGAAAACGGCATCCTGAACTTCGGCGAGCCGCCGGCCGCAGGCGAGGAAGACTGGGACCTGATCAATGCCGGCAAGAAGGCGGTGACGCTGAAGCCGGGTGCTGCCTTCTTCCATCACGCCGACAGCTTCGCCATGGTGCGCGGCGGCCATCTCGACGTCGCGATCCTCGGCGCCTATCAGGTTGCCCAGAGCGGCGATCTCGCCAACTGGCGGGTGGGCAGCAAAGGCGTGCCGGCCGTCGGCGGCGCCATGGACCTGGTGCACGGCGCCAAGCAGGTTTGCGTCATCACCGAGCACGTCACTAAAACAGGCGAACCGAAGCTGGTGGAGAAATGCACCTTCCCGCTGACCGGCGTCGCCTGCATCACCCGCGTCTATACCAGCCACGCCGTCATCGACATTGTGACGGGACGCTTCGTCCTGCGCGAGAAGTTGGCCGCGATGTCGCAGGAGGAATTGCAGGCGATGACCGGCGCGCCACTGTATGTCGAGGGCCCGGTTGGCGACCTCGTCGTCCCGCAACTCTGAGGAAAAGCCATGACCGAAGCCTTTATCTGCGACTATGTCAGAACGCCGATCGGCCGCTTCGCCGGCTCGCTGTCCCAGGTGCGGGCCGACGATCTCGGTGCGATCCCGCTGAAGGCATTGATGGCACGCAACAGCGCCGTCGATTGGGAGGCCGTCGATGACGTCATCTTCGGCTGCGCCAACCAGGCGGGCGAAGACAACCGCAATGTCGCGCGCATGTCGGCCCTGCTCGCCGGCCTGCCGATCGCGGTTCCGGGCACGACGATCAACCGGCTTTGCGGCTCCGGCATGGATGCCGTAATCACGGCGGCGCGGGCCATCCGCTCTGGTGAGGCCGAACTGATGGTCGCTGGCGGCGTCGAGAGCATGTCGCGCGCGCCCTTCGTCATGCCGAAGGCCGAGACGGCCTTCTCGCGGGCCGCCGAAATCCACGACACGACGATCGGCTGGCGCTTCGTCAACCCGCTGATGAAGAAGC
>NZ_JBFUAY010000289.1:0-4825 GCF_056406015.1 Rhizobium sp. P1_E1
CAGCATGGACAGGAAGCTGGCGGCCAGCTTTTCAACGAAGAAGAGTAGAGGCAGGGCATTGCCTTCGACCGCAGCTCGCGCCTGATCGTAGCCGGTGCCGAAAGTCGTGCCTCCCGACGCCACGCCGATGACTGCGATCACCAGTCCGCAGATGCCCGCAAGCGCCAGCATGCGCTTCAGCGGCTGTGGTTGCGCCCAGCGGCGGATCTTTTGGCCGAAGTGCAACGCGAAGCCGCTGAAGGCCGCTCCGAGCGCACCACCGCCGATGCCGCAGATCAGAACCAGCCCCCAGTCGCGAAGCTCCGTGGGGGCAGCCGATGCCATGCCGAAATAATTATAGCTTCCAGAAAGCCCAAGAGCCGCCAGGCCTGAGAGGATGACTGCCGTGAGCACCAGCCCGTTCGCCCGAGACTCGTAGGTCCGGCTCATCTCCTCGATGGCGARGACGATACCGGCAAGCGGGGTGTTGAAGGCGGCCKCAATGCCCGCCGCCGATCCGGCCAGGATCAGCCCGCGCGCCTGCGCCATGCCACTGAACCGGGCGACGGCGAGCATGATCGACGCGCCGACCTGCACGGTCGGACCCTCGCGGCCGATCGAAGCACCAGAGAACAGCCCGAGCACCGTCAGTACAATCTTGCCGAAAGCGATCTTCAGTGACAGCAGCCGCGTCCGATCCTCATCGTCCCTCAAATGTCGGGCGGCTATCGCCTGCGGAATGCCGCTGCCCTGCGAGTTCGGAAACAGCGTCGCCGCCAGATAGGCCGACAGCATGAAGCCAAGCGGGGTCAGGGCAAGTGGCAGCAGGAAGGCCCATTCACCGGACGAGGTGAGAGATCCGAAGCCCTTCTGCGCCAGATCCGCAAGCTTCGCAAAGCCGACGCTGATCACCCCGATTGCCAAGGCCCCGCACCAAAACACCAGCCTTGGCTGCCAAATTGAGAAAGAGCCCCATAAGACGCGGGAGCGGCGAAAGAGCTTGGAATATCGATAGGATGGTGGCATGTCGGTGCTCGGCGATGCGGGGGGTTGTCCCTTACTAGCGCCATCGCGCGCGAAGATCACCCCCAATTGCAACATGTCGAACGTGGGCAGGACCGTGGGCGTGCCGAAGCACGGAGGCCCACGTTCAACGCATTCGGTTTAGGCTTGCCGTCCCTCGGGCCGGACGTCGCCGTTATGGTTCAAAGCCTGATGAAAGAACAATGTCGGACGAAGGCCATCGAATCGGACAGCGAAGAGGGGTGGGACGTCGCGCACGAGCTGCTCAAATGGTTTCAGATCGTTTGACCGACCGTAACCGTCTGCGCGAGCTCCTCGCTTCCCGGAACTGACACCGCCCACGGATCCTGCGCGGCGCTCAAGGTTTCGAGACTGGCCGTCTCCGTGTCGAGCCCATCAGGAGGGCTGCCCCCGCGAGACCCGAGGCGAGTGAACCCGCAAGGATTCCGATCTTCACGTGATCCTGAGACGATGAGTCCGGGAAAGCTAGCAGTCCGATGAACAGGCTCATCGTGAACCCGATGCCGCAAAGCAGCGACACGCCCGTCATCTGAGCCCACGAAGCTCGCGCCGGAAGCTGCGCAAGCCCCGTCTTCACCAGCAAGGTCACCGTTCCGAGCACTCCAGCCAGCTTTCCGAAAAGAAGTCCGGCGGCGATGCCAATTGTCACCGGTTCGATGAGGACGCTGGTGGACGTGCCTACGAAGGAGACGCCGGCATTGGCAAAACCGAACAACGGCACGATGAAGAATGCGACAGGCTTCTGAAGGGCGTGCTCCAGCCGATGGAGCGGAGAATCGTCGTCCGAGGCCTCGGGCGCGCCGAGAGTGAGCTTCAGCGGAACAGCGAGCGCTAGAACGACGCCCGCAAGCGTTGCATGAATTCCGGACATAAACACCGCAATCCATAGGAGGACGCCCAAACCGAGATAGACCCAGATGATTTTCACGCCGGATCGGTTCAAGATGACGAGGTTGCAGATTACAACGGCAGCCGCGGCAACCGCGATGAGGTTGATGTCGGCTGTGTAGAAGGCCCCAATCACGATTACGGCGCCGAGGTCGTCGATGATCGCAAGTGCCGCCAGGAAGATCTTCAGTGACGCAGGGACCCTGTTGCCGAGCAGGGACAGGACGCCAAGAGCGAAGGCGATGTCCGTTGCCGTTGGAATCGCCCATCCCCGCAAATTCGATGGATCCACGAGATTAAAGCCGATGTATATAAGCGCCGGCAGCGCCATCCCGCCTACGGCGGCGGCACCGGGGAGGATTCGTCTGCCCCAGCTCGACAGTTGGCCGTCGAGCATTTCCCGCTTGATCTCGAGACCGACGAGCAGGAAGAAGATGCTCATCAGGGCGTCGTTGATCCAGTGCTGGAGGCTGAGCGGACCGAGGTAGACATGCAATGCATGAAAATAGAAGTCGGCGACGGAAGAATTCGCGACGACGATCGCCAGCGCCGCCACGGCCATGAGGATGAGACCGCCGGAGGCCTCGCTGTCCAAAAACTGGCGCAGAGTTGACCTGATCCGGCCGTGCACGGTGTTCGACATGGATTCGCGCCCTCGGGCGAGGTTGATCTTGGTCTCCGTCGATCAGGGGAATCCCCGGCGCACGCAGCACACGCCTGATCAAGACCTAGGGGTTGAAGTGATGTTTTGCCAGCGAAATCGACAAGCCTTGTCCGATCGTAACAATGGCTAGCTCCGCAGGTGAAGTATCTTGTCTGCTGGAGCGCAGCCTCACGAGCGAGTCCGCGCATCTCCTTCCCGCTCGCGTGAGATCACCCACGCACTGCCCGTATCATGCTCGCAGTTGCCGCGGTTGTGCCTTTCGGGACTGGCTTCGCGGTGCCAGCCGAGACTGTGGGGGTCGAGATACGGCAGCTCATGCTGACGGGCAAGCTGGTACGCGGCGAGATCGGACTTGTCACGCAGGACTTCACGCCGGCTCTTTGCATGGGCGTTCGGGGCCGATGCCAGGCCGGGGCGCTCGTCAGAGAAGTCCGGCCCGGTTCGCCGGCGGCGAACGCAGGAATTCAGCCGGGCGACGTCCTCCGAATGGTCGAGGGAAGGCCGGTGCGCGGCGCGTCCGACGTCCGAAGGCTTGTGGGATCGCTACCGTTGCAGTCCAAACCGTCCTTCCAGATCGACCGCGCCAGCCGAAGGATAGAGGCGTTTCCCGTGGTGTCCGACGCACCGGTAGCCGAACCCGCCGCTCCGCGTACCGTCCATATCGCCCGCGGCCCTCTCGCCGACGTCGAGATGGCGAAATCCCCCAACGGTCCCGGCGCCCGCGTCGTCGTCGTCGCCGAGGGTTCGGTCGCGGCACACGCCGGCCTGCAGCCGGATGACGTAATCGTCGCTCTCGACCAGCAGCCGGTGACGGACGTCGGGCAACTGCTCGCATTTCTCGTGAAGGAGCATGCCCGCGCTCTCGTCACTGTCGTGAGGAACGGCCACCGCCTCTTCGTGGCCGCCGACGTGCAGACCCAGTAGCAGCCCCGCAGACGGTGTTCTGTCCGCTGAAATACCAGGGTCGCTCTCGTGCTTGATGAAGATCAACGCCCAAACTCTCCGGCACTGGCAAGATCGTCTCGTCGCAAACCTGAAGGAGGTTGTCATGAACGACATTCATCTCAGACAGAGCATTCTCGACGAAATGGAATTCGAGCCCAGCATCGACGCGGCTGGCATCGGCGTCGCGGTCCACAACGGTATCGTAACCCTGACCGGTCACGTGCGCACCTACGCGGAGAAAGAGGCCGCAGAGCGGGTGGTTCGTCGCGTCAAGGGCGTACGCGGGATAGCTGCCGACATCGAGGTCCAGATTTTCGGACCGAAGGAAACGGACGACGACGACATCGCCCGTCGGGCTGTCAAGATGCTCGACTGGAACGTCTCCGTGCCAAAGGATTCCGTGCAGGTGCGGGTTCTCAAGGGGTGGATCACCCTACGGGGCCAGGTCGAGTGGCAATATCAAAAGAACGCGGCCTACGATGCCGTGCGCGATCTCGCCGGCGTTGTAGGGGTATCCAATCTCGTTGAGCTGAAGCCGCGCATTACGGCCGTGGACGTCAAGAAACGCATAGAGGATGCGTTCCAGCGCGACGCCGCTCTGGAGGCCGGTGCAATCAGAATCGACGTCCAAGGCAGAAAGGTCACCCTATCCGGCAATGTGAAGACCTGGTCCGAACGGCAGGCAGCGGAGCGCGCTGCATGGTCAGCTCCGGGGATCGGCACTCTCGACGACCGGCTGACGGTCGGGTGATCGAATTATTGGGAGCGGCTGGACGTTAGCCGCTCCGCCCGCTCAGCCGCAAAGCCGCCGTTGCGAGCGCCCTCGCATACGCCACCAATCCCGAGATCGAAGATCAGACCGTCTTTTCGGCTTTGCCCGACTGGCGCGTCACTCTCGTCTTCGAAACGAAATTCTGCACCTGCCGATGCTGAGCCTCCGTCGCGAGCGTCAGGAAAAGCTTGTTGCCTGGAAAGGCCGATCCGGGATGTTGACTGGATCTGTCGCCAAGACGCCTATCGAGCTCGATGTTCCGTATATCAACGGCGACAGCGCGATGAGAGTACTCCCGTTTCTCCGACTAGGAATCCCGCCGTCAAGCAGAATCGGCATCATGCCTCGCGTCGAGCAGCAGCCTGAGACGGGTCGACATCTCCGACGCCGTGTACGGCTTCTTCAGCCAGCCGGCGCCCGCTTCGATCTCCTTCTCCGCAGCATGGGGCTCCGAAAAGCCCGAGGTGAGAAGAATTTTCACCCTCGGCCAGTACTCGCGAACCTTGCGGGCCAGTTCGTCGCCGTTCATGCCC
>NZ_JBFUAY010000290.1:0-4772 GCF_056406015.1 Rhizobium sp. P1_E1
GCTCGGACGTACCAAGGGGTATGCCCTTCGCCAATCGCCTTTGCCCTGACGAAAATCTGCTCCGGCAGAATGCTGCAATCTAACCCGGAAAGGCTCTAATGTCCGACGAGACGAACCGCATCACCCAGCTGGAAGAAATGCTGGCCCACCAGGCAAAGACGATCGAAGAGCTTTCCGATCAGCTCGCCGAGCAATGGAAAACGGTCGAGCAGATGCGCACCAAGCTCGACCGGCTCACCGAACGCTTCCTGTCGCTCGAGGAGCAGTCGCTGGAAGCGCCTGGCATCACCCGCCCGCCGCATTATTGACGGCACGCGGCGCACTGCCGCGTGCCTGTCTCATTAGGATGGTGAATCAGACGCCGCCGATGCAGAGATATTTCATTTCCAGATAGTCGTCGGCGCCGTGCCGCGAGCCTTCGCGGCCGAGGCCGGATTGCTTGATGCCGCCGAAGGGTGCCGTCTCGGATGACATCAGGCCGGTATTGATGCCGATCATGCCGTATTCCAGCGCTTCCGCCACCCGCCAGACCTTTTTCAGATCGCCGGCGTAGAAATAGGCGGCGAGGCCGAACTCCGTGTCGTTAGCCTGTTGAATGACATCCTCGACCGTGTCGAAGCGAAAGAGCGGCGCCACCGGCCCGAAGGTCTCCTCGCGCGCCACCTTCATGCCGCGCGCAACGCCGGTCAGCACCGTCGGCATGAAGAAGGTGCCGRCGCCATCGATGCGCTTGCCGCCGGTCAGCACCTTGGCGCCCTTGGCGAGCGCGTCGCTGACATGATCTTCCACCTTGGCAAGGCCTTGTTCGTCGATCAGCGGCCCGATCACGACACCCGGCTTGAAGCCATCGCCGACCGACATCTCGGCGACCTTGGCGGCCAGCTTGGCGGCGAAGGCGTCATAGACGTTCGACTGGACATAGAGACGGTTGGCACAGACGCAGGTCTGGCCGGCATTGCGGTATTTGGAGGCGATCGCGCCTTCGACGGCAGCGTCGAGATCGGCATCGTCAAAGACGATGAAGGGCGCGTTGCCGCCGAGCTCCAGGCTCACCTTCTTGATCTGGTCGGCGCACTGCCGCATCAGGATGCGGCCGACCTCCGTCGAACCGGTGAAGCTGATCTTGCGCACCTTTTCGTTGCCGCAGAGTTCGCGGCCGATTGCCGGGCCGTCGATCCCGACGATGACGTTGAAGACGCCGGCCGGAATGCCGGCCTGCTCGGCGAGTACGGCAAGCGCGATCGCCGTCAGCGGCGTCTGTTCTGCGGGCTTCGAGACCACGGTGCAGCCGACGGCAAGCGCCGGGGCGATCTTGCGGGTGATCATCGCCGCCGGGAAATTCCACGGCGTGATCGTGCCGACGACGCCGACCGGCTGCCGGATGACGATCATCCGTTTATCATCGGAAGGCGCGGGGATCGTCTCGCCATAGATGCGTTTGGCTTCTTCCGCATACCATTCGATATAGGCCGCGGCATAGAGGATCTCGCCGCGCGCTTCCGGGAACGGCTTGCCCATTTCGGCGGTCAGGATTGCGGCGAGTTCGTCGGCATTGGCAACCATCAGGTCGAACCATTTGCGCAGGATTGCGCTGCGCTCCTTGGCCGGACGGGCTGCCCAGGCCGGCTGGGCGGCATGGGCCGCATCGATCGCCGCCCGCGTCTCGGCCGCACCCATATCGGGCAGCGAGGCGAGCAGCTCGCCGGTTGCCGGGTTCAGGACGTCGAATGTCCGAGTGGCATCGCCTGATGTCCAGACCCCGTCGATATAGCCGGCATCGCGCAGCAGCGGCGAGGAGAAGGGAACGTGCTTGGTCAGCGCGTTGGTGAAAGCCATGTCATATCCTCCTTGGGAGTGCGGCTGCCGGTTGCCGGCAGCCGCTGAAATCCGGGTTCGGTGCGGTCACTTGCCCGCGCTCGCCTCCAGCATTGAGGCTTCGAGAATATCGAGCGCTTCGCCGAGGACCTCGTCCTGGATGGTGATCGGCGCGAGGAAGCGGATGACGTTTCCGTGGGTGCCGCAGGTGAGCAGGATCAGACCCTTGTCGAGCGCGATCAGCCGCACCCGGTTGGCGAATTCCGCGCTCGGCAGTCCCGTCGTCCGGTCGTTGAATTCGACCGCATTCATGAAGCCCGGTCCGCGGATATCGACGATCTCCGGCACCGTCTCGCGCAACGATTCCAGCCGCTGCTTCAGCCGCCCGCCGAGCTGGTTGGCCCGGTTGCAGAGATCCTCGTCGACAATGACGTCGAGCACGGCATGGGCGGCCGCGATACCGAGCGGATTGCCGCCATAGGTGCCGCCGAGCCCGCCCGGTCCCGGCGCATCCATGATTTCGGCGCGGCCGGTGACGGCGGCGAGCGGAAAGCCGCCGGCCAGGCTCTTTGCCATCGTTGTCAGGTCAGGCGCCACCTCGTGGTGATCCATTGCGAACATCCTGCCGGTGCGGGCAAAACCGGTCTGCACCTCGTCGGCGATCAGCAGGATGCCGTGCTGGTCGCAGAGCTCGCGCAGCGCCTTCATGAAGGCGGCGGGGGCCGCATAGAAGCCGCCTTCGCCCTGCACCGGCTCGATGATGATGGCGGCGACGCGCTGCGGATCGACATCGGCGGCGAAGAGCTTCTTCAACGCCGCCAGCGACTGATCGGCGGTGACGCCGTGCAGCTCGATCGGGAAGGGAACGTGGAACACATCGCCCGGCATCGCGCCGAAACCGACCTTGTAGGGCACGACCTTGCCGGTCAGCGCCATGCCCATGAAGGTGCGGCCATGGAAGCCGCCGCCAAAGGCGATGACGGCCGAACGGCCGGTTGCGGCGCGCGCGATCTTGACGGCGTTCTCGACCGCTTCGGCGCCTGTCGTCACGAAGATCGTCTTCTTCTCGAAGTCGCCGGGCACCAGCACGTTCAGCCGTTCGGCCAGATGGACGTAGCTTTCATAGGGCACCACCTGATGGCAGGTATGGGTGAAGCGGTCGAGCTGATCCTTGACCGCTGCGATGACCCGGGGATGGCGGTGGCCGGTGTTGAGAACGGCGATGCCGGCGGCGAAATCGATGTAACGGCGGCCCTCCTTGTCCCAGATCTCCGCATTCTCTGCGCGATCCGCATAAATCTGTGTCGTCATGCCGACGCCGCGTGAAATAGCAGCGTTCTTCCGGTCCGTAAGGTTGATCGCGTTCATCGATGCGCTCCTGCGCTGAAAAGGGGCTTCAGAACTATCTTGCATAAGTTCTGCAAGATGTGTAGAAAGTTCCTACATTTTTCCTGCAAGAAATCAAGCGACATTTTTTGCTTCAAACATCGCGCTTTTTGATGAAGGCTCTGGGGCGATTGGAATCGGGGATACTTTCGGATGAACGATAATGGACCTGTACGCTACAAGGTGGCGGAAGCCGCGCGGCTGGCAGGCGTTTCGGCCTCGACGCTGCGCCTCTGGGAAAGCCAGGGTCTGGTGGTTCCCGGCCGTTCGGAAACCGGTCATCGGCAATACAGCGCCGACGACGTGGCGCGGTTGAAGCGCATCTCCTGGTATCGTGTCGAGCGTGGCCTCAATCCCGCGGCAATCCGCGAGGCGCTGGAGAGCGAGGAGCCCTCCGCTGATAGCGCCGAGGCAAGCCAGGACAACGGTCTCGGCCGCAAGCTGCGCAGCCTGCGCCATGCGAGCGGCAAGACGCTCGATCAGGTGGCCGGCGACATCGGCGTCACCTCGTCGACGCTCTCGACGCTGGAGCGCACCTCGCAGGGCGTCAGTTTCAAGACGCTGCATGATCTTGCCGAATATTACGGCACCACCGTCTCCCGCCTTTCCGGCGAAGAAAGCGGGGACGTGCCGGTGCTGGTGCGCGCCGGCGAATGGCGCAAGTGGCCGGAAACAACGCCGGGTGTCACGGTGCAGCTCCTTGCCGAAGGCCGCAGGATGATGGATTGCCATCGTTTCGTGCTGGCGCCGGGTGCTGCCAGCGAAGGCGCCTATCGCCACGAGGGCGAGGAATTCATGCATGTTCTGTCCGGCCGGCTCGAACTGGTGCTCGACAGCGATCAATTCTTCGATCTCGGGCCAGGCGATTCACTTTATTTCGAAAGCCGCCGCGACCATTCCTGGCGCAATCGCCACGATGGCGAAACCGTGCTTCTCTGGATTAACACGCCGCCGACTTTCTGAACCGCCAGCACGATGCGAAGATTAAGAGAGGTAGAGCGTCCTAAATCCGTCCGAGAGGACGCACGGCACTCTAGTGGCAGGAAAGCGGTTTCGCATTCTGCGCCTTTGCGCTATAGCGCTGCTGCATAATTCCTTAAATCGGAATCGATTTGAGGATAAAATTATGCAGCCATTCAAAGTGCCACAGCGTCCTTYGCGGCTCTCGAAAAGACGCGCGGCGCTGTAGGGGATGCATTCGAACGAAAGACAGTCTCATGGCGGCGACCATACGTTTTCACGAAGGCGATATTTCCGCGGCCGATGCCGCCCGCTACACCGGCGCGATAGCAATCGACACCGAAACGCTCGGCCTGGTGCCGCGCCGCGATCGGCTCTGCGTCGTCCAGCTTTCGCCGGGTGACGGCACCGCCGATATCATCCGCATCGCCGCCGGCCAGAAGCAGGCGCCAAATCTTGTCGCCCTGCTCGAAGACCCCACCCATCAGAAGATCTTTCATTACGGCCGCTTCGATATTGCCGTGCTCTTCCATACTTTCGGCGTCACGACGACCCCGGTTTTCTGCACCAAGATCGCCTCGCGCCTGATCCGGACCTATACGGATCGTCAC
>NZ_JBFUAY010000291.1:0-4769 GCF_056406015.1 Rhizobium sp. P1_E1
TCCTTGCGCTGGCTCTCGGGCACGTTCCTCACCGGCATTACATCATCCGTTCTGATGGGTGTCGCCCTTTTTGCCGCCCTTGATGGCCGCCAGCAACTGGCGATCCCCGCCGAAGCCTATGCGAGCGTTGCGGCGGACGCGCATGAGGATACGACCGTGGTCCGTGGCGGCCGGCTGGTCGCGCCCGCCATTGCCGCAAAACCGTCTGACCGTGCCATCATGGAAGTTTCAACCGTCATCCACGACGGCGAAAAGGAAGTGGTGCGCCGCCAGCCCTTCGCGCATGTGAAGATGACGCTGGCCGCCAATCATGTGGCGACGGAGGACTATCCCGACTTCGATCCCCTGGCGATCTTTTCCGCCGACGAGCCGCAGCCCGCGCCGCAAAGCCGCACCGGCGCGCTTTACGGCTCCGACGTCGAATCCGAAGTCAGCCTGAAGACCATTCCGTTCCCGACCGGCAAGACCGGCATGCAGATGGCATCCGGCCTGTCGCTCGAGGAGGTCGAAGAGAATGTGCGCTCCAACGGCTCGGTGCTGACCGACGGCAATACTCAGCTCGCAGCCCTTTATTACGTCGATCCGCGTCGTTTCTCCAACGAGGATGCCGATGTCGATCTGACCGCCGGTCTGTCCGCCCGCGTACTCGAACAGAACATGACGGTCTCCGCATCGGAATCGATCACGCCGCAGACCGAAGAATTCGCCGACGACATCCTTCCCGTGCGCGTCGACACGCCGATCGCCAAGGCGCTGACGGATTCAGGCTATCCGCAGCAATATGCTGATGGCATTGCCGGCTACATCGCGCAGCAACTGGGTTCCAGTGATCTCAACAAGGGCGACGTGCTGCGCATCGGCATCATTCAGAAGGGCGAACAGGCAAAGATCATCCGAGCCAGCGTCTATCGCGGCACGCGCCATCTCGTCACCGTGGCCGTCGACGACAAGGGCAGATATGTGCCCGGCAGCGAGCCGCCGATGCTGGATGCCATCGCCACCGCCTTCGATGACAATTCCTTCGCACCGCCCCCCGGCCAGAACCTGCCGCGCGTCTATGACGGCATCTATCGTGCTGCCCTTTCCTACGGCATGACCAAGGATATGACGGCGCTGATCATCAAGCTGCTGGCCAGCAATGTCGATTTCCAGGCGCAGCTGAGGCCGACCGACAGTCTCGAGGCCTTCTTCTCCGTCGCCGACAGCGCCGGTCAGGCGACCGAGGATTCCGAACTGCTCTATGTCAACGCCCGTTTCGGCGACACGCAGACGCGCTTCTACCGCTTCCAGGACCCCGACGACGGCACGGTCGATTATTTCGACGAGAACGGCAAGAGCATCCGCCAGTTCCTGCTGCGCAACCCGGTGCCGAACGGCATCTTCAAATCGGGCTTCGGCATGCGCCGCCACCCCATCCTGGGTTTTGCCCGCATGCACACCGGCGTCGATTGGGCAGCGCCGCGCGGCACGGCGATCATCGCCGCCGGCAACGGCACGGTCGAAAAAGCCGGCTGGGATTCCGGCGGTTACGGCAACCAGACGATCGTCCGCCATGCCAATGGCTATGAATCCTCCTACAACCACCAGAGCGCCATCGCCAAGGGCGTCGTCCCCGGCGCCAAGATCCGCCAGGGCCAGGTGATCGGCTGGGTCGGCACGACGGGCGAATCCACCGGCCCCCACCTGCATTATGAGCTGATCGTCAACGGCACCAAGGTCGATCCGCTGCGCATCCGCCTGCCGGGCGGCAAATCGCTGCAGGGCGAGGCGCTGGCGAAATTCGAGGACGAGCGCAAGCGCATCGATACGCTGCTGAACAACCAGACGCCAGACCAGGTAGCGAGCAAGTAGCGTCCCCCTCCAGGAGGCGCCTCGTCCGCCAAACGAAAAATGGCGGCCCGAAGCCGCCATTTCCCATTCATCCGGCAAACCGGTTTACGCCGCTTCGCTCACCGTCTGACGCGTCCTGAACTGCAGCCGGTCCGAACCGCTCGTCACTTTTACCGTCGATCCGTCCGGCACCTGGCCAGACAGGATCTGCTCGGCCAGCGGATCTTGCACGAACTTCTGGATCACCCGCTTCAGCGGCCTTGCGCCGTAGACCGGATCGTAACCCTTGTTCGCCAGCCAGTGGCGGGCTTCCTCGTCGAGATCGATGACGATCTTGCGCTCGGACAGCAGGGCCACCAGCCGCTTCAGCTGGATATCGACGATCGCGCCCATCTCCTCGCGCTTCAGGCGATGGAAGAGGATGATCTCGTCGATGCGGTTCAGGAATTCCGGCCGGAAATGCCCGCGCACAACCTCCATCACCTGCTCGCGAACCGTGTCGCTGTCGTCGCCGTCCTTCAGCTGCGTCAGATATTCGGCGCCGAGGTTCGAGGTCATGATGATCATCGTGTTGCGGAAATCGACCGTCCGGCCCTGGCCGTCCGTCAGGCGTCCGTCGTCCAGCACCTGCAGCAATATATTGAAGACGTCGGGATGCGCCTTTTCGATCTCGTCGAACAGCACGACCTGATAAGGCCTGCGGCGCACGGCTTCCGTCAGCGCTCCGCCTTCGTCATAACCGACATAGCCGGGAGGCGCACCGATCAGCCGGGCAACGGAGTGCTTCTCCATATATTCCGACATGTCCATACGCACCATCGCCGTTTCGTCGTCGAAGAGGAAGCGGGCAAGCGCCTTGGTGAGCTCCGTCTTGCCGACGCCAGTCGGGCCGAGGAAGATGAACGAGCCGATCGGCCGGTTCGGATCCTGCAGGCCGGCCCGCGCGCGGCGGACGGCGCGCGACACGGCCTGAACCGCATCACCCTGGCCGATCACCGATTTCGCCAGTTCGTCCTCCATCCGAAGCAGCTTGTCGCGTTCGCCTTCCAGCATCTTGTCGACCGGAATACCGGTCCAGCGGGAAACGACATGGGCAATATTGTCGGGGATGACGACCTCCTGCACCATCGCGCCGCGTTCGCCATCCTGCTTTTCGGCGTCGACGAGCTGCTTTTCCAAATCCGGAATGACACCGTAGGTCAGCTCGCCGGCACGTTGGAATTCGCCTTTGCGCTGGGCGATCGCCAGTTCATTGCGGGCATCGTCGAGCTGCTTCTTCAGATCGGCGGCAAGGCCGAGCTTCTGCTTTTCCGCCTGCCAGCGAGCCGTCAGTGCATCGGCTTCCTCTTCGAGGCCGGTGAGTTCGGTCTCCAGCCGCTTCAGCCGGTCAGCAGAGGCAATGTCGGTTTCCTTCTTCAGCGCCTCGCGCTCGATCTTCAGCTGGATGATCCGGCGATCGAGCTCGTCGAGCTCTTCCGGCTTGGAATCCACCTGCATGCGCAGGCGCGCTGCCGCCTCGTCCATCAGGTCGATCGCCTTGTCGGGCAGGAAACGGTCGGTGATATAGCGGTTGGAAAGTGTCGCCGCGGCCACCAGCGCCGCATCGGCGATGCGCACCTTGTGATGCTGCTCGTATTTTTCCTTCAGCCCACGCAAGATCGAGATCGTGTCTTCGACCGTCGGTTCGTCGACGACGACGGGCTGGAAGCGGCGGGCAAGGGCCGGATCCTTCTCGACATGTTTGCGATATTCATCAAGCGTGGTCGCGCCGACGCAATGCAGCTCACCGCGGGCAAGGGCGGGCTTCAAGAGGTTGGAGGCGTCCATCGCCCCATCCGCCTTGCCGGCGCCGACCAGCGTGTGCATCTCATCGATGAACAGGATGATCTCGCCGTTCTCAGCTTGGACTTCATTGAGCACGGCCTTCAGCCGCTCCTCGAATTCGCCGCGGTATTTCGCACCGGCAATCAGCGCGCCCATGTCGAGCGCCATCAGCTTCTTGTCCTTGAGCGATTCCGGCACGTCGCCGTTGACGATGCGCAGCGCCAGGCCCTCGACGATCGCCGTCTTGCCGACCCCGGGTTCGCCGATCAGCACAGGATTGTTCTTGGTGCGGCGCGAAAGCACCTGGATGGTGCGACGGATTTCGTCGTCGCGACCGATCACCGGGTCGAGCTTGCCCTCGCGGGCTTCGGCGGTCAGATCGCGTGCGAACTTCTTCAGCGAATCGAAACCCTGCTCGGCATTGGAAGAATCCGCCGTCCGGCCCTTGCGGATGTCATTGATGACCTGGTTGAGGCCCTGGGCCGTCACGCCTGAATTCTTCAGTGTCGAAAAGGTCGAGGCCGAGGATTCGATCGCCAGCGCCTGCAGCAGGCGCTCGACCGTGACAAAGCTGTCGCCGGCCTTCTTCGCCGCTTCTTCAGCGGTCGAAAGGACCTTGGCGAGAGGCTGCGCCAGATAAATGTTGCCGTTGCCGCCGGAGATCTTCGGCAACTTGGCGAGAGCTGCGTCATTGGCAAGGCGGGCGGCCTTGGCATCGCCGCCGGCGCGCTCGATCAGCGATGCCGCCATACCCTGATCGTCATCGAGCAGGACTTTCAGCACATGTTCGGGCGTAAATTGCTGGTGACCCTGCGCCAGCGCATAGGTCTGGGCGGACTGGATGAAACCGCGCACCCGCTCCGAATATTTCTCGATATTCATATGGTACCTCCATGGATCGCCCTGCCCTGACGAGGCGCAGACCGATGATTGAGATCGACCCCCTGAAAAGGCAGGTCGCGCTTTGCCCGTCTGGGATTCGGGCGAAGCAGTTCGAAGAGAATATGGTAGCCTGTTCTGCGAGTTTAAAGAGCCCGTAAAACGAAAATCCCCGGCACAAGGCCGGGGATTTTCAAGCTAATTCGAGCAGATGGCATGAACTTCACGCTCTCCCC
>NZ_JBFUAY010000292.1:0-4753 GCF_056406015.1 Rhizobium sp. P1_E1
CGCTAGAGCCTTTCCGAAAATCGATTCCGATTTTCGGGGTTATGCGCTAGCCACCACATCGATTTGTGTTTGGGGCGCCCCAAGAGCGCCCCAATGTGTCTGCCGATACCAGCGGGCTTACATCTTCGGCAGCAGCACCTTGTCGACGACGTGAATGACGCCGTTCGACTGCTTGACGTCGGCAATCGTCACATGGGAGACGCCGCCGTTTTCATCGGTCAACGTGATCTTGCCCATGCTCTCCTTGGCTTTCAGCACGCAGCCGCCGACGGTCTTGATGTCGTGCTCGCCGCCGTCATCCTTGATCATCTTGGCAACGGTCTTGGCCATCGCATCGGCAGCAACGACGTGGCAGGTCAGAACCTTAGTCAGCGTCGCCTTGTTTTCCGGCTTCAGCAGCGTATCGACGGTGCCTTTCGGCAGCGCGGCAAAGGCTTCGTTGGTCGGCGCAAAGACGGTGAAGGGGCCCTTGCCCTCGAGCGTGCCGACCAGGCCGGCGGCCTTGACGGCGGCGACCAGCGTCGTGTGATCCTTGGAGTTCACGGCGTTCTCGATGATGTTCTTGCTATCGAACATCGCAGCACCGCCGACCACCGGGTTCTTGGCGGCAGCAAAGGCGACGGCGGACATGGCTGTGGCGAGCGCGAAGCCGCGCAATACGGACTTGATCATGATTTTCTCCTCACCGGACACCATCCGCGGGGCTTTATGCCTGAGCGTCGTCCGGACAATTCGAACTACGGAGGGCCGCGCCGAAGAGTTTCAGACAAGAGAAAATGATCTCACGGCCGGCGCCCGATTTACGGCCTGTGCAAGGGACCGCTTGCGATCACCGGACCGGTCGCCTGTCCGGTCGGCGAGCCGCCGAAGGGTTCGAGGCTGACGGCAAGCGTTGCGCCATCGGCGACTTGGCTGCGCAGATCGGCGGGAATGACAAGTTCACCGCTTTCGCCCGGCTGGAAGACGCCGAGCGATCTCGTCATGCCGCTGCCCGGTACCAGCCAGAGTTCCAGCGACTTCTCCTCCGGCTTGCCGGCGGCGACCGGCACGATCTTCAGCCGGCCGCTCTGCAACTCATAGGAGGCGAGAAGATTGATGGTGCTGTTCTGGCCCGAAAGCGAGGCTACCAGCGGTGCCGGTCCCTGCGGCTCCGGCACCACGCCGGAAGCGAAGATGACGGCGCTGACGGCGACGACGATGCAAGCAAAGCTCAGCGAACGCCAGAATACGGCGGAATTCCAGAGCCCTTGCGAAAAGGATGCGGGCCTTTGGCCATCGCCGAAAAGCCGCGCCTCGATCTGCTTGAAGGTTTCCCGGTTCGGAGCGGCGGCTTCATACTCGTCATTGAAGGAGGAGAGGTTGGTTTCCCAACGGCTGACGATCGCAGCGAAAGGCCGATCGTGGCGCATGCGCTCTTCCACCACCCGGCGATCCTGCAGCGACAGGACGCCAAGCACATATTCGCCGGCGAGAACCTCGTCGCGGGAGCGGTCTCCCTTGCTTTTGTCGGGCGATGTCATCGTTCCATGCACTCTCTCAGTTTCAAGAGGCTGCGCCTGAGCCAGGTCCGCATCGTGTTCAGCGGGACACCAAACTGATCGGCCAGTTCCTGATAGCTCAGCCCTTCGACATAAGCCCGTTTCACCGCGACCGCACGATCAGCTTCCAACTCTTCCATGCAGGTGTCAATCCGCCTTCCTTCATCCTTCGTCACCGTCTGCATTTCCGGGTCGGGCCCGGCATCGGCAAGATCATAGACCGTGTCCAATTCGTCGGCGACGGGCTTGCGCGCCCGCAGCGCATCGATCGACCGGTTGCGGGCAATCGCAGCCAGCCATGCCGATGACGAACCCGAGGCGACGGAGAAGCTGCGTGCGCGCTGCCAGATGCTGATATAGACTTCCTGCAGGGCCTCGTCGGCTTCCGTGCGATCCTTCAAGATACGCAGGCAGATCGAGAAAAGTTTCGGTCCGGTCTGATTGTAGAGGGCCACGAAAGCCCTGCGATCGCCGAGTGCGACGCGGCCGATCAGGTCTGCGATGTCATCGCCTTGCATGCCGTTCCTCATCTCAAGCTTGCGTGCGCCAGACGGTAACGGCGTCCGGCTCCGCGCCAGATACGAAAAACTATTGCCCTCTGGATTATTCCCTCTGTCAGAAACTTACGATAAAAGGCCGCGAACAATTCTGCGGGGTTCCCATGAACGAAACCGAAAGCGAAATGCAGGCACGGCTTCTGGCCAAGGCACTGCCCTTCATGCAGCGTTACGAGAACAAGACGATTGTCGTGAAATATGGCGGCCACGCCATGGGCAATCCCGAGCTCGGCAAGGCCTTTGCCAGCGACATCGCCCTTTTGAAGCAGTCCGGCGTCAACCCGATCGTCGTTCATGGCGGCGGCCCGCAGATCGGCGCCATGCTGAGCAAGATGGGCATCGAATCGAAATTCGAGGGCGGGCTTCGCGTCACCGACCAGAAGACGGTCGAGATCGTCGAGATGGTGCTCGCCGGCTCGATCAACAAGGAAATCGTCGCGCTCATCAACCAGACCGGCGAATGGGCGATCGGCCTTTGCGGCAAGGACGGCAACATGGTCTTCGCCGAAAAGGCGCGCAAGACCGTCAAGGATCCGGATTCGAACATCGAGCGCGTGCTCGATCTCGGATTCGTCGGCGAAGTGGTCGAGGTCGACCGCACGCTGCTCGATCTGCTCGCCCGCTCCGAGATGATCCCGGTCATCGCCCCCGTGGCTCCTGGCCGAGACGGCGCCACCTACAATATCAACGCCGATACCTTTGCCGGCGCCATTGCCGGCGCGCTGAACGCCACCCGGCTGCTGTTCCTCACCGATGTGCCCGGCGTGCTCGACAAGAACGGCCAGCTCCTGAAAGAGCTTTCCGTCGCCGAAGCGCATGCTCTGATCGCCGACGGCACGATTTCGGGCGGCATGATCCCGAAGGTCGAGACCTGCATCGATGCGATCAAGGCCGGCGTGCAGGGCGTGGTCATCCTGAACGGCAAGACCGCCCATTCCGTGCTGCTCGAGATCTTCACCGAGCACGGCGTCGGAACACTGATCGTTCCCTGATCGAGGCTGCGCCCTTCACTTGCGAAGGGCGGATCTTCCTCACACGGGAACAGGGTATCGGGGAAAGAAATGCGCCTGACAGACTGCTATAATTTTCACGATTTCCGGCGCATGGCCAAACGGCGTCTTCCCGGACCAATATTCGACTATATCGACGGCGGTGCCGATGACGAGGTGACGTACCGGCGCAATACGGCGGCCTTCGAGGCTTGCGATCTGGTGCCCGACGTTTTGCGCGGTGTGGCCGAGGTCGACATGTCGGTGACCGTCATGGGGCAGAAGCTCGCAATGCCGGTCTATTGCTCTCCGACGGCATTGCAACGCCTTTTTCACCACCAGGGGGAGCGGGCGGTCGCGGCGGCGGCGGCTAAACATGGCACGATGTTCGGCGTCTCCTCCCTCGGCACGATCAGCCTGGAGGAAGCGAGACGGATCAGCAACGGGCCGCAGGTCTATCAGTTCTATTTCCACAAGGACCGCGGCCTCAACCGCGAGATGATGGCGCGAGCGAAAAATGCCGGCGTGCAGGCGATGATGCTGACGGTCGACAGCATCACCGGCGGCAACCGCGAGCGCGACAAGCGCACCGGCTTTGCCATTCCCTTCAAGCTCAATCTTGCCGGCATGACCCAGTTCGCGATCAAGCCTTCCTGGGCGATCGACTGGCTGACGCACGAGCGCTTCCGGCTGCCGCAGCTCGAAAACCACGTCAAGATGGATGGCGGCGCGCTGTCGATCAGCCGATACTTCACCGAGATGCTGGACCCCTCGATGTCATGGGACGACGTGGCGGAGATGGTGCGCGAATGGGGCGGGCCATTCTGCCTGAAGGGCATCATGTCGGTCGAAGACGCCAAGCGCGCGGCCGAGATCGGCTGCAGCGGCATCGTGCTTTCCAATCATGGCGGGCGCCAGCTCGACGGCTCGCGCAGCGCATTCGACCAGTTGGCCGAGATCGTCGACGCCGTGGGCGACCGGATCGACGTGATGATGGATGGCGGCGTGCAGCGGGGAACGCATGTTCTTAAAGCGCTGTCGCTGGGGGCGAAGGCCGTCGGGCTCGGGCGCTACTATCTCTTCCCGCTTGCCGCTGCCGGACAGCCCGGCGTCGAACGGGCGCTGGAAACGATGCGTACCGAGATCGAGCGCGGCATGAAGCTGATGGGCTGCACCTCGGTCAGCCAGCTCAGCCGGCGGAATCTGCGCTTCCGTTCCTGAGCAGAACGAGATTTCATTCCGGGCCGCAGCCTTTCGCATCAAATCTGCGGCCCTCGGGCATTCGACGTCAGAGCAGGCTATAAATCGCCGCCGCCTCCTGTTTCAACTTTTCCATCATCGACCGGTAGGGCCCCGGACCATAGCTGACGCGGCCGACACCGAGCTTGGCGAGCGTCTTCACGTCAGGGGCGCCTGTCCGCATCATGATGTTGACCGGCAGCGGCGATGAGGCGCAGATCTTCTCGATCAAGGCGGGATCGATCAGACCGGGAACGAAGAAGCCGCTGCCGCCGGCGGCCGCATAGGCCTTGCCTCGCTCGATCGCCTCGTCCACCAGACCGGCATGTTTGGAAAGATCGCTCTCGGCCAGGAAGAGATCGGTGCGGGCATTGATGAAGAAGGCAATGCCCTTGCCTTCCGCCATGGCGCGAATGGCCCGGATGCGGGC
>NZ_JBFUAY010000293.1:0-4725 GCF_056406015.1 Rhizobium sp. P1_E1
GACCATCGACCGCAAGCAGGGTGGTTTCCAGAGGCATGATCGTGTTCCTCTTGCCTTAAAAGGCCGGATTGAGAGAAGGCGCGAGGTTGGAGAGGGAGGCACCACCCTCGCGCCCGGTTCTTCAAGCCTCGCCTGTTATCAGGCGCGGCTTGAAGGGATCAGTTGGTCGCCGCCTCGGCGTCCGCCGCCGTGCGCAGCTTGATGCCCTTCTCGGCCGCGTAGGCTTCGGAAGACTTCTCGATGATGGGCCGCAACAGTGCCCAGTCCGGCGCGATCCAGTCAGAAACGACGTTCCACTTCTTCCCGTCCCACTGTTGGAAAGTCACGTAGCCGTTGCCCTCATGGTTGTCCCAGGTGACATTGATCGAGTGGAACAGGCCCTTGGCGCCGAGCGCCTCGACACGCGCCGGATCGAGCTSAAGGTGTTCGAAGCCCCAGCGGACCTCGTCGCCGGTGAGCGTCCGCTTGCCGAACTTCTCCTGTGCGATGCGTATCGCCTCGACATTAAGGATGCCGTTGACGATACCGAGGTTGTGGTAGACCGAGCCAATACGCTTCTTGTCTTCCAGGTTCCCCTTGCCGGCGTCGTAGATCGTTTTGACGATCTCCTGAACGACCGGGTATTCAGCTCCCGAAGCCTGTGTGGTGATCGCCGTATAGCCCTTGGCTGCATCACCAGCGGGGATGACGTCTTCTTCTGAATTGGACCAGACGTTTCCGATAATGTGATCCGCTGGGAAGCCAACCTTGGCTGCGGTCTTCAGCGCAACCGGGTTCATCACGCCCCAACCGCGCAGGACGACGTAGTCTGGCTTGGCGCGCCGGATCGTCAGCCACTGCGACTGCTGTTCGTTGCCTGGATGCGGCACCTCGATCTGCTGCAGCTCGAATCCGTATTTCTTCGCTAGCAGATCGTAGATGGGGATTGTCTCTTTGCCATAGGGCGAGCCGTGGTAGAGCACGGCGATCTTCTTGCCCTTCAGGCTTCCAAGCCCGCCTTCCTTGGAAGCGATATAGTTCACGATGCCGGAAGTTTCGCTGTAGGGATTGAGCAGTAGCGGGAAGACATAAGGGAAAACGCGACCATCGGTCGAATCCGTGCGGCCATGATTGATGGTGATCAACGGCACCTTGTCGGCGGTGATGCGATCTATCATCGCATAGGCAATGCCGACGGAAAGCGGGTTCCAGGCGGCAACGTTCGGGTTGCTCTTCAGGCGCTCGTACGCTTCGACGCCACGTTCGACCTCATACTGCGTTTCAGCTTCCGACCATGTCAGCTTAACGCCGTTGACGCCGCCGTCGCGCGTGTTGATCAGGTTCAGATAATCGATGAAGCCACCGAAGAAGCCGGTGCCGCCGGCAGCATAGGGGCCGACGCGATAGCTCTGGAGGGGAAAATATTGTTCGTCAGCATGGGCCATAGGCATGGCCACCGAAAAGGCGAGGCCGGCGGCAAGAGCCGCGATCTTGAATTTGGCGAGGATCGTCATTTTTGGACATACTCCGGGTATCGACCGGGGCAAGGCGCCGGTCCGGGTTGATCTGATGAAGGCTGTTGGCATTCGAGAGCCTTGATGGCTCCGTTTCGATCAGGACCGCACGATGGCGGCGCCGATTCGTTTTCGTACTCGACCCCAAAGGGCGACGAGCCCATCCGGTTCGAGAATCAGAAAGAGGATGATGAGCGCGCCGAGCACGATGCGCTGGCTCATATCCAGCACGCCCGAATTGAAGATATCGCCGAGCAGGAAGGAGCCAAGCCGTGACAGGACCAACGGAAACACGACGATCAGCGCCGCTCCGAAAAAGGCGCCGCGGATCGAGGCAAGTCCGCCGATGATGACGATGAACAGGACCTGGAACGATCGGTCGAGATTGAAACCGGCCGGCTCGACCGTGCGCAAATAGGCGAACGCCCACAGGACTCCGGCGATGCCGATGATGAAGGAGGAGATTGCGAAGGCCAGAAGCTTGGTTTTCAGCACTGGCACGCCAATGATCCGTGCCGCTGTCTCATTGTCGCGCACGGCGATGAAATTGCGGCCGGTCTGCGAATTCACCAAGCGATAGGCCAGCAAAGTGAGAACGGCGACCACCGTCAGCGCGAAATAATATCGTCCGACTGGGCCATCAAAAACTAAGCCGTAGACCGAAAGCTGCGGCGCATCGATCACGCCGGATGCAGACTCATTGGAGAACCAGCTGAATTTGGTCAGCGCCCACTGCACGAAAAACTGCGCGGCAAGCGTCGATACCGCAAGGTAAAAGCCCTTGAGGCGCAAGCTGGGAAGGCCGAACACCAGGCCGATGCCGGCCGCTGCGAAACCAGCAAGCACCATGCTGACGATTAAAGGCAGACCGTCGGCGCGAAGATTGAAATTGAACGCGGCGAAGGCACCGACAGCCATGAAGGCGGCACTTCCGAGCGACACCTGCCCCGCATAACCTGTCAGGATGTTGAGGCCGAGGCCGGCGAGGCTGAGCGCCAGGAACGGAAGTAGAATGGCCTCGAACAGATAGGCGGACCCGACAAGCGGCACCACGACATAGGCGATGGCAAGGCATGTCAAGGGCGTCGCCCAGCGCGCGGGGAAGCGGTATACCGGGAGATTGTCGGTGATCGTGGACATCGGTCAGACCCTTTCCACAAGCTTCTGGCCGAACAGGCCGGAAGGGCGAACGAGGAGGAAGGCGAGCGCGATGACATAGGCAAACCAGCCCTCGATACCGCCGCCATAATATTCGCCGATATAGACTTCGGCCAGCTTCTCAGACGCACCGATCAACAATCCGCCGACGATCGCGCCTAGGATCGAATCGAACCCGCCGAGGACGAGAACCGGCAAGGCCTTTAGAACGATCAGCGACAGGGAGAATTGCACTCCGACGCGGGCTCCCCACAACAGACCGGCGACCAGCGCCACCAGGCCTGCAGCGGCCCAGACCGCCGCCCAGATCCATGGCAGCCTCAACCCGACGGCGAGCGCCGCGAACTGATCGTCTGCGACAGCGCGAAAACCAAGCCCGATGCGGGTGTAACGGAAGAAGACAGAGAGCAGCAGCACCATGGAGGCGGCAACGATCGCTGCGAAGATGTCGAATTGGCTGATGTAGACACCACCGACGTCGAACGGTACATCCTCGATACCGAGATCAAGGCCATGCACCTGCGTACCCCAAATCAATTGGGCAGCCCCCTCGATGACGTAGGAGAGGCCGAGCGTCGCCATGAAGAGCGTGATCGGTGGTTTGTTGGTCAGCGGCCGCAATACCGTGCGCTCGACGGCAATTCCGATGACGATCATGATCGCGAAGGTGATCGCGAATGCGAGCGGGAAGGAAATTCCGCGTTCCGTCAGGCTCACGAAGGTCAGCGCCGCGAACAGGAGCATCGCGCCTTGCGCAAAATTGAGGACGCCGGATGTCTTGTAGATCAGCACGAAACCGATCGCGACCAGTGAATACATCACGCCCGAGAGAAGGCCGCCGACGAGGACCTCGGTGAAGAACAACCAGTCGAAATCAGCCATCAGATGCCCTCCCCGTTTTCGTTCCCAGGGGCGACACCAAGATAGGCATCGATCACGCGCTGTTCGCGCTGGACCTCGTCGGGTGTTCCATCGGCGATCTTGCGACCGTAGTCGAGCACGGCGACCCGGTCGGAGAGGTCCATAACGACCCCGATATCGTGTTCGATCAACACGACTGTCGTACCGAAACGATCGCGTGCGGCGCCCACGAAATCGGCCATCTCGTTCTTTTCCGTTGCCGTCATGCCGGCCATCGGCTCGTCGAGCAGCAGGATATCGGGCTCGGCCACCAGCGCGCGCGCCAATTCCACCCGTTTTTGCAGACCATAAGGCAGTGTACCGACCAGACGATCGCCAACATGCGAAAGGTGGAGGAACTCGAGCACCTCCAAAGCCCGACTGCGGGCATCCCTCTGTTCCGTGCGGGCTCGACCGAGGCCAACGATCTGTTCGACGAAGCCAGACCGCGTCTTGTGCGCTCGTCCAACCACGACATTGTCGAGAACGTTCAAACCCTTGAACAAGGCCAGGTTTTGAAACGTGCGAGCAATGCCGAGACGGGCAAGTTTCTGCGTCGGGACCTGGGCATGGCGCCGCCCGGAGAGCCACACATAACCGCGATCGGGTCGGTATACGCCGCTGATCACATTGATGATCGAGCTCTTGCCAGCACCGTTAGGCCCGATAATGGCGAGGATTTCGCCGCGCCGTACGGACATATCGATATCCTTCAGGGCGACGACGCCACCGAAGGACAGATCGATGCCGGCCAGCTCCAGAACGATGCCGTCCGTTGCGCCGGCTTCAATGGGCGACGTCCAGGCCGCGCGTGTTCCTCTGTCCAAGCCTGCCAAGTGCTCCTGAACGTCCGGCGGAAACGGCTCCGCTCCCAAGCCCCCGTAGGCAGATGTCATAGTGTGCACGCCCCTGCTTTCGATGGCGCGCCACGAACCCAGCTGGACTCACAGGCGCACGCTATCCCTCCACGAACCACCCGGTTCTTGGCCTGTCATTGTTGAGGCCGCCGGCTTTCCGGCCGCTCGACATGTTGCGATTACTCGGCGGCGACTGCCGTCGCCGTTTCGGCTTCTTCCAATTCGCGGATCAACGGGATGACGTACTTGCCGAAATACTCGACCTCTTCCTGGAAATGCAGGAAGCCGAGAAGGATGAGGTCGGCGCCGGCGCGCTT
>NZ_JBFUAY010000294.1:0-4645 GCF_056406015.1 Rhizobium sp. P1_E1
GTGGTCCGCACGCTCGATAAACTTCGACCCGCGTATTTTTCCGCAGGCCGGAGCCCGTTTCGAACGATCAGCGAGCGCCTTCCTTGACGCCGGCCAGGGTGGCGTCGATGTTCGCCGCATCGACGATGCCCGGGCCGGTCAGCACCGGTGCGGTCGGCAGGTTGGTGCCGTAGTCGATATGCGAGGCGAGAAGCGAAACCCCCAGCAGCGACTGCAGGTAAGGCTGCTGGTCGATCGCAAAGGTCTGCGAACCGTCCTTGATACGGGCAAGCCCCGAGGCGTTCAGGTCGAAGGTGCCATGCGCGACCTTGCCGACTTTGTTCGCCTGAGCGATCCCGCTTGCAGCCGCATCAGCGTCGGAAGCCCCAACATTGAGGACGCCGTCGATGGTGTCGTCCTGGAGCAGTGTCGCCTTGACGGCCTCGGCGATTGCCGTCTGATCGCCGAAGCTGGTCGCCGGCAACGGCAGTTGCTTGCCAGTGCCGCCTTTTCCGGTGATGCCGTCGATGACACCCTTGCAACGGGCCTCCTGGTTTGCCGCACCCGGGAGCGTATTGACGCAAATGACATTTTTCGCACCCTTGGACGCGAAATATTCGCCGCCAGCCTTGCCGGCCGTGTATTCATCCGAGCCGACATAGTTGATCGCGCCAAGCTCGCGAGCTTTGTCGATGTTGCCGGCATTCATGAGGATGACTTTGATGCCCGCGGCGACGGCAGCCTTGATGGCCTCGTCCTCCGCCTCGGGCACCCAGTCGGGCACCACGATGCCGGTCACGCCCTGGCTGATAGCCGTGCGGACGAGCTGTGCGGCGTCAGGCCCGAGATTGTCGTAGGTCTGCAGCTGCAGATAGCTGACGGAGCCGCCATTCTTCTCGACGACGAGCCGGGCGTCGTCGACGCCCTTCTTGATGCGGCTCCAGAATTCGTCGTCGGTCTTACCGCCGACGACAGCAATATTCGCGGCCAGGACAGAAGAAGCGCCAAGAACGAAAACAGCGCCAGCCAGCAGCCCGCGTACGGCGCGCATTGAAAAACTCATGTGATTTCCTCCCAAAAGGCGGTCGAGAGTAACAATTCCTCAAAGCAAGGCTCCCAACTCGCTGGAATATTTGTATCAACGGATTGCTGGAAATGGAATGCCTATTGCGTTTTGATGAAATTAATGTACCATTTCATCTCATCCGAAAATGGAATGAAACATATCATGAAGAGACCGACCATTGCCGATCTTGCCCAGGCGTCCGGCGTCAGCATCGCCACGGTCAACCGCATCCTCGGAGGTACCGGCGCAGTGCGTGCGGAAACGATCGAGAGGGTGCAAAATGCCGCGGAAGAGATTGGATTTTATGGCCGCGGCGTGATCGAGGACCGCAGGCAGCGGCTCCTGCCGAATTATCGTTTCGGCTTTCTTCTCCAGCAGTCGAGCCGTGAGCTCTACCGGCTGTTCGGCTCCAAGATCACGGAGGCGGCTGCGAGACGCCAGCACGAAAAAGTCGTGGCTGTGGTCGATTTCGTCGATGTCCTGGAGCCACAAAATATTGCAGATCGTCTCGAAGCGCTTGGCAAACGCTGTGATGCAGTTGCTGTCATTGCGGGCGACCACCCGTTAATCGGACAGACCATCCAATCCCTCAAGGAGAGGGGGAAGCCGGTTGTTGCATACATAACCGATCAGTCTGCCCGGGATCGCGCCGGCTTCGTCGGCACCGACAATTGGAAACTCGGGCGGACCGCCGCATGGTTTCTGGCTCAGACCACGCCGATGCCCGGCCGGATCGCGGTGTTCATCGGCAATCATCGTTACCAGTGTCAGGATGTCTCCGACGCGAGCTTTCGATCCTATATGCGCGAGCATGCGCCCCATCTTCAGGTGGATGACAGCAGACCGACACATGAGGAGCCGGAGGAAGCCTACCGGATCGTGAGCCAGCTGCTCTCTGAACTCGATGACCTCAGAGGCATTTTCATTGTCGGAGGGGGGATTTCCGGTGTACTGCGCGCTCTTCGCGAAGCGCCCGTGGAAAAGCGGGATAAGGTCAGGGTTGTCTGCCGCGACATCGGCCCGGAAACGCGCAAGGGCTTGACGGAGGGCCTGATCATGGCGGCATTGTGCCATCCTCTGGATCAGATATCAGACGAATTGATCGCCACGATGATCGCAGCGCTGGAACACCGCGACAGCACAACCATCCTTCAGCGCGTCGTTCCCTTCGAAACGATTACGCCCGAAAGCGTTTGAACCGCCCGGTTTGCATAAGGCGGCTGGCCGAAAAGGCCAGCCGCCCTATAAAGTGGCAGGGCTGATAGCTATTGCGCTGTCGCGTCAGATGTCGACGACGAGGCCCTTGGCTTTCAGCACCGGTTCGAGATTGCTGACCTCGATGACCGATTTGCCCTGCTTATATGCCGCGATATAGCCGGCCTCGGCATCTTCGCGGGCCTGTGACAGCCTGGCGACTTCCTGCGCTTCCTGGCGACGCACGACCACCAAGCCGTCGGCATCACCGGCGATGATGTCGCCGGGATGGATGATTTCGCCGCCGACGATGATCGTGTCGTTCACCGCCGCAATAGTTTCTTTCACCGTCCCCTTGATGCAGACGCTGAGCGAGAAGACGGGAAAGCCAAGTTCCCTGAGCTGAAGGGTGTCGCGCACGCCGGTGTCGGTCACGAGACCGCCGATGCCCTTTGCCAGGCAGGCGTTGGCGAGGACATCGCCGAAGGATCCGGCCTCTTCGTATTCGCCGGCCGATACGACGATGATATCGCCCGGCTTTGCGTAGTTGATGGCAAGCTGCAGCATGATGTTGTCACGTGGCGCGCATTTCACCGTAAAGGCCGGGCCGCATAGTTTCATGCGGTGGTCRACGGGCTTGAGGCGGGAGGAAAGGGCTCCGCGGCGCCCTTGGGCTTCGTGGATCGTCGCGGGTGAAAATTTGGAAACGGCGTCGATATCGGCTTTGCTCGGCCGTTCGGCAATATCTTTAATATGGATCACGGGTGCCTCCCATCGTTGGCCGACGGCGGGCATGCCCCGCCGCCTGAATTCGTTTGGACATTATTATCGGATGACACCGAGGTCCTAGGGGATCGGGTCGAACTTCAGCTCCGAGAGCGATACGACCTTGTCGGTGCGCGTCATCTTGTATTCGGTATCCGGGCCGAGCCACTTGTCCCAGATCTTGTTGATCTCGCCTGATGTGTCGAGCTTGCGAAGAATCTCGTTGATCTTGGCGGTCAGCGCAGGCTGATCCTTGGCCATGCCGATGCCGATCGGCTGATACAGCATCGGCTCCTCGATCATCCGCATTGGCTTGCCCTTGCTCTTCGATTCATTGACGAACTTGGTCGTCGTCATGGTGTTGGCCACCATGCCGCGGGCCTTGCCCTGTTGGACGGCGAGATAGGCCGAGGCGGTATCCTGGAAGGTCAGCGGATCGGATTTGTTGAGCTTGATCGACATCTCAGACGTCGAACCCTTGGTCGAAGCGATGCGCTGGCCGGCGAAATCGGCCTTCGTCTTGCCGGCATCGTCCGCCGGCACGATCAGCATTTCCTTGGCGAGATAATAGGGGTCGCTGAACTGGATCTGCTCGGCGCGGCTCAGAGTATAGGCAAGGTTGGCGACCGTGATGTCGACGCGGCCGAGCTTGACCTCGGGCACGCGCGCCTCGACCGAAACCGGCTTGATTTCAGCCTTGACGCCCAGTTCCTTGGCGATGGCGCCGCAGAGATCGACGTCGAAACCGGCCATTTCGCGGGTCTTCGGATCGGGCGAAGCGAAGGGAGGAACGTCGGCGAACGTCGCGCAGCGCAAGGTTTTCGCCGAGATGATGTTGTCGAGCTGATCGGCTTTTGCGGGCACGGCGGCGGCCATGCCGGCAAATGCGACGCTGAGGGTTAGGCATTTCCAGTTCATTGCTGTTCTCCTTTGTTTTTGGTGGTTGGTATCAATGCCTGAGATCAGCGAGGAATCGCTGCGCACGGGGATGGCTTGGATTGTTGAAGAAGTCCTCGGGGGTCGCCATTTCGAGGATCTGGCCCGCATCGATGAACCAGACCCGATCCGCGACCTCGCGCGCGAAGCCCATTTCATGAGTGACGCAGAGCATCGTCATGCCTTCCGACGCCAGGCTCTTCATGACGGCCAACACTTCGCCGACCATTTCAGGATCGAGCGCGCTGGTCGGCTCGTCGAACAGCATCACCGGCGGTTCCATGGCAAGGGCGCGGGCGATTGCCACCCGCTGCTGCTGGCCGCCGGAGAGTTGACCGGGATAGGCCCGGGCCTTGTCGGCAAGGCCGACCCGATCGAGAAGCTTGAGGGCCTTGTCCTTTGCAACATCCGGCGCCACGCCTTTCACGCGGATCGGCGACATCGACACGTTTTCGACCACCGAAAGGTGCGGAAACAGGTTGAAGTTCTGAAATACGAAGCCGATCCGGCTGCGCAGTGCATTGAGTTCCTTCGCCCGCATGGCGGCGTGAATGTTTTGCCCGTCGAGCGTAATCRATCCGCTGTTGATCTCCTCGAGGCGATTGATCGTGCGGATCAGCGTCGATTTTCCCGAACCGGACGGCCCGCAGATGACCACGACTTCGCCGCGTGTCACCTGCGCATCGATGTCCTTCAGGACCGGGT